>JBDSIW010000160.1:0-2722 GCA_039917795.1 Verrucomicrobiota bacterium
CAAGCGGTTTGATTGTTTCAAAACGACCACGTCACCTTTCCGTAAACGCTGCGTTCGATTTGATGTTGGTTCAAGTTGGGATAAGCGAATTGCACCCGGTGATCGTAAAGGAGATTCTGCCCGACCACGGAGAACTCAAGGTTTCTGGTCGCATGCCAGCCGACGCGAACGTCGAGCCCGAAATAGCTTGGCACGTAGCCTACATTTCCGGCTGAGATAAATGTCAAGCGGTCCACCCAACGCAAGCCGGCTTCCAGTTCCACCCGGCCGGGCAGGTCCATCGACGAGCGCAAAGAGAATTGCTGTTCCATGCCAGAGGATTCAGCGATCGCCTTCCCGACATCCACCTTGCCGGGCTTTTCGCGAATGTTTTCTTCAATGAACGAGTAGCCGCCGCGCAGCCGCCACCACGGAGAAATCTGATAACTGGCATCGAGTTCCACTCCGTAAGTATTACCCCTCAAATCGTTGGCGACCACTTGCGGAAGGCCGGGGCGAACGCTGCGGATATCGTCGTACTGATTGAAGAACGCGGACGCGGTAGCCGAAAATTTCCGCGTGACCTGGACGCGATAGCCCAATTCGTAGGCAATTAGTTTTTCGGATGTGAAATCCGGGCTGCCCGCGAACAGTGAATTCGTTCCCGCGCCGGGAATCACGCCAGGAACATAAAGATCTTGATCAATGCGGGATGGGGTCCGCACCGCCCGGGAAACCGCTGACCAAACGGTTTGGTTGGAGGTGATGTTCCAGCTCAGCCGGGCGCTCGGTTGGAGTTCCGCCCCGGTGTAATCGTTGTGCTCAAACTTTGACCCGATAGTGAAAATCAGATTCTCCACCAGTGTGATTTCGTCCTGAGCGAAAGCGCTGAACAAATTACGATCAAGGTGTTCCGGGAAAAATCCAACCACCGGAGAGTTTTGCACTACGTTGCGGGTGAATCGGTATCCCGCGCCCCAGACAAGGTTGTTGCGATTGCCGATTGGAAACCGATGTTGAAAATCAAAGTCGTAGGTATCGAGGTCTTCCCCGTAAATTCCAGGGATTTTTCGATGCGTCCGGTCGTAATAAAGTTGAACATTCAAACTCGATTCGTCGGACAAGGTGCGGGTCCAGCGGCCAAGGATGTTCCCGCCCGTCAGGTTGAGATTTTCACCGAGACGCTGGTTGGCGCTGCCATTGTAAATATCGCCCTGCAGGGTCAACAGATCTCGATGTGACGCTTCCCAATCCAATCGAAAGCCGCCCTGGCCCATGCGCCAATCATCCTTGCCCTCCTGGCCAGAGGAAAAAACGCTGCTGTCACGATCAAAATATTTTCCGTAAACCCGATAGGAAAAATTGGTGGCCAGGGTGCCCCCGTAACGGAGCGCTCCGAAGTCGCGCAACTCCGTGCCGCCGCCACCGGTGAGCAGCAAGCCCTGCGTATCCTTCGCGCTCTTGCTGATGATATTGATCACGCCATTGACCGCGTTGGCTCCCCAGAGCGTGGCTCCCGGCCCGCTGATCACTTCAATCCGGTCGAGATCCTCCAACAGATAATCCTGCACGTCCCAAAAAACGCCGGAGAAAAGCGGGGTGTAAACGCTGCGTCCATCGATCAGGACCAGAAGCTTGTCCGAGGTCGTGGTATTGAAGCCGCGCGCGCTGATCGCCCAGCTGCGCGAATCGATTTGCGCCACTTGCAGGTTGTTCGCCAACCGCAACGCTTCCGGAATGCTTGAGGCGCCGGAGCGCAGGATTTCGTCCCGCGTAACCACTTGGATGGCGGCAGCCGCTTGATTGAAAGGCTCGGGTCGCTTCGAGACGGAAGTGACGTCGAGATTCATCAAATCCTCGAGGCTCAGCTTCTTCAGTTGCGAGGGGGAGGCCTCGACCCCATTGGTGTTTGCGGAGAGCTGAAAGCTTGCGCACAGAAAAGAAAAAACCCACGAACTCCAGCAAAGCGTGCGGCAGTATTTCAAATAAATATTCATATTTCCGAAACTGCTTTTATTTGCTGTTTAGATTTCTCATGAGCGAATCTGCGCCCATCAAAGCGCATAACTGCCACGATTCAATAAATTTCATGTCGGGTTTTCCCTGAATCGTAAAAAAACAAAACGCGCCCGATGTCGTGCGCTTCCACGCGTTGGTTCGAGAGTCTCGTTGAGCGGCGCGGAAATGATCGGAACTCTAGACGGCGGCCAGGGGCTGGGCTATTTTCGACCCGTGAGCAAAATTTTGATCGGGCTTCTCGCGTCGCTGATCGCGACCAGCCAACAGGCCGCCGTCAGCAACGTGGTGGAAAAAACCTCCAACTCTTCCTTGGAGACTCCAAAACCAAATGATCCAGTGGAGAAGGAGTATCTCAGTTTATTGGCCCAGGACAACGCTGCGCAGGCGGAGGTGGATCAATGGATTCAGGAAAGCCAAGGCTCGACCAATGCGTCGTCCGCGACTCTTTCCCTGCGAATCAATCAACGCTTCGAGCCGATCAAGAAGCATTACAATGATTTTCTCCAGCGGAATCCCAGGCACGTTCGGACACACCTTGCTTACGGAAGTTTCCTCAATGAAATCGGCGAGGAAGATGAAGGAGTCAAACACTGGGAAAGGGCGCGCGAACTGGATCCCAAAAATCCGGCAGCCTGGAACAATCTGGCCAACTACTACGGGCATCGCAGTCCGCTCGCCAAGGCGTTTGAATACTACGCGAAAGCGATCGAACTCGATCCCACCG
>JBDSIW010000161.1:0-2825 GCA_039917795.1 Verrucomicrobiota bacterium
GGCCAGTTCATTGAGCGGCAATGGAACTGGGACTTCGTTTCCGGAATCGCATCCAGAAATGAAAAACAGTGGAACGATCACCGCAAGAAGGAGGGCTTTGATTTTATGAATCTTCATGGGGTAAACGCGGCCGAACTTTCTTTACGGAAGGGCTTTAATCGGTTCAACGCCGGTGTAATACCGATAATCGATTCCCACTTTAAGGCCTGAAAATTTTATACGCGAAGCATGCCCGTCCACCCAAGTGGTCTGGTTTCCCTTGTTGTGACGGTACCATTCGACATCGAAATGGTAGCCGCCATACAGGGAGGAAAGACCCGAATACGCACCGCCGTTGGCTGGACCCGAACCGATCCATTGCGTCAAAATGGAGCTTTGACCCGGAAAGAGGCCGATGCTGTCTTCGGCACCTTCCATATTTTGTTCAGCGGCATCCTGGCAAAAAATCATTCGGCTGGGATTCTTGTAGGTCGTCGTTTTTTTGAGAGCGGGCTCAAGCTTTGGATCAAAAGCGGTTAGAAGATATTGGCACATTCCCAAAGTTGAATTTTCCCAAAACTCACGTGGGTAAGCCAAGCCGCTGTCGCGCCATTCGTCAGGGTGGAGCGACGCTGGGCAGCGGAAAACTTTCCGGTTCTTTCCAAAATATTGGTAATAACCAATCGCCCAATAGGCGAGAGAATCGGTCGGGGCCAGAATTACATCAGACGAGGGTTTCGAAAACCACTGGCCGTTATTAGGAAGGGAGCCTCCCCCCAGATGAAAAAATGAATTTTTGTTTTCATCGGCGTAAAGCGTCGCGGCGAGGCCAACCTGCTTCAGATTGTTCAGGCATTGAGCGGCCTTGGCTTTATCCTTGGCTTTAGCCAGAGCGGGCAACAACAAGCCTGCGAGAATGGCGATGATGGCAATTACCACCAGGAGTTCGATTAAGGTGAAGGCTTTCACCGGTGAATTCCGGCACCCGTCTGAGTGCAAAACAGGTGTCGTTCGAAACCGAATGGGGGTTTTGAATTTCATTTTTAGGTTGGCAATTAGTTGGGATTTTTCCGCTGAAACCGCGTATTGCGATTTGGTGATTGCTTCTATTTTTATAGCTCCGTCGATTTTGGAATGAAAGAAAAATCATGAAACATCGCTGCGTCAGGAAGATGACAGCGTCGCGTCAGCAAGATGTTTCTCGCCACCGGCTTCTAAAAAGTGCCCACCGAATCGCAATGGCAATTTCCGATCTTCCTGGGATTCGAACTGAGATCGCAACAAGAGACGAATTGTCTGGACGAAAAAAAATAGAGGGCTACAACCACCACGGAAATTTTATGGCGTTACAAAAATGTGCGAAGTGCGGCTGCCAGTTCGAAGGTAATTTGTCCGCCTGTCCAGATTGTCACACGCCTCGTGCTCCCCGGAAAAGCCCGACTGCAAAAAAAATTATCACGATGGCCGCGTTGCTGGGAGTGGGTGCGATCGCGGCCATCGTCATTCGCACCCGCGAACCAGAGGTTCCCGTCGAGTCGAGTCCAGTCAGAGTTCCCGCCGTCGATTTGCAAAAGACCAAATCCGCTGCGGAAGGTGGCGATCCCAACGCCCAAAACCTTTTGGGAGAAATTTACGCCAATGGAGAGGGTGTTCCTTCGGATTACAAGGAAGCGGCAAAATGGTATCGCCTGGCTGCTGAACAGGGCCACGCGGGCGGCCAAAAACATCTGGCCGATTTGTATGACGCGGGGCAAGGCGTGTCGCAGGATGGAGGAGAAGCGGCGAAGTGGCTTCAACTTGCGGCTGCGCAAGGCCATGTCGGTGCCCAATACAGCCTCGCGGTGATGTTTGCTTCGGGCAGGGGCGTAAAGTTGAACGATGCAGAAGCCGTAAAATGGTATCGGCGGGCGGCGGAACAATGTGATTCTGCCGCGCAATACAATCTCGGCCATCGCTATCTTTACGGCAGAGGCGTTCCCCAGGATCAAATCGAAGCGTATAAATGGCTGAGTCTATCCGCCAACCAGGGTCTTACTGACGCGGCAGAAATTCTGAAAAGTCTTAAATCGACGATGAAATCCGAGCAGATCAAAGAAGCAAAAAGGCGGGTTGCAGGATTCGTCGTGACGAAACCGACTAACGCAATCCGCTAATCTGCTTCGCGAAACGCTCAAGAAAACCAATCCCATGAAAAATTTATTTCCCATTTCTAAATTTGTCTCGCTCTTGACCGCCATCGTGGTTTCCGGATCGGTCTTCCCCATGGGGGCTGCGGTCAGCGGAGTGGAGTATGTTGTCATTGTCGGTTGCGACGGCATGAGCCCGAACGGCGTGTCTAAAGCCCACACACCGGTGATGGACCAACTTATGAAGGAAGGCGCTTACACATTGCACGGGCGCGGGGTGATGCCGACGACCAGCAGCCCGAATTGGGCCTCGATGATCATGGGTGCCGGTCCCGAGCAGCACGGAGTTACATCGAACGAATGGGAAACCAATAAATTTGAAATCACATCTACCGTGGTCGGTTCCGGCGGGATGTTTCCCACGATATTCGGCCTGCTCCGCGAGCAACGTCCCAAATCCGTCATCGCCTGCTTTCACGACTGGGACGGTTTCGGCCGCCTCTTCGAAAGAAAAGCGCTCGATGTGATCGAGCACAGCGATGGGCCGACCAATGCCGTGCAACATGCCATTGCTTATTTGAAGCAGAAAAAACCAACGTTCACTTTTATTCACCTCGACCACGTTGATCATGCCGGCCATCAAATCGGGCACGGCACACCCGAGTATTTCGCCTCGGTGGAAGTCGCGGACAAATTAATCGGCGACGTGATCCAAGGTTT
>JBDSIW010000162.1:0-5339 GCA_039917795.1 Verrucomicrobiota bacterium
TCGATGAACTACAGGTGAGCGGCCTCCAGACCAGCGTGGTTGTCAGCACAAACCGCCAGATCAATTTGCTCGCGATCCTTCCGCCAAAGCCCACCGGAGAAAACAACGCCGCAGGGGCCGGCACCAATTTGCCGGCCGCTACACATCCCGAATCCGCGGCACCTCAGGTTTTCCCAATCGATCTGAACACATTCGTTTTGGAAAATGCCTCGATAAAGTATTCGGATCATTCCATCACGCCGACTTGTAATTTTGACATCCAGGAATTCGGCGGAACGATCAATGGTTTGAGTTCGAAAAATGACAGCCCGGCCGATGTCGATATTCGCGGTAAAATCGACGAGCGTTCGACGTTTTCCATTGTTGGAAAACTTTATCCGCTCGCGTCCAACCTTTTCGTGGATCTGGCGATTGCGACGAAGGCAACCAGCTTGACCGCGTTCACGCCCTACATGGAAAAGTTCGGCGGGTATCCGCTGAACAAAGGCAATTTGTCGGCGACGTTGCACTACGACGTCCAAGGTGGGAATCTCAAGGCGCAAAACAAAATCGAAATTGATCAGTTGACCCTCGGAGCGAAGAACAACAGCCCGGACGCCACAAAACTGCCGGTGAAACTGGCGATTGCTCTGCTCAAGGATCGCAAGGGCAAAATCGAACTGGACGTTCCGTTGAGCGGAAGGCTCGACGATCCGAAATTCAATGTCGGGTCGCTCATCTGGCAGGTGGTCATGAATATTTTGGCGAAAGCGGCGACGTCGCCGTTTGCGTTGCTCGGCGCGATGTTCGGCGGCGGGGAAGAAATGACTTTTGTTCAATTTGCTCCCGGCAGCGCGGAAGTTCCCGAAGCCGAGGCGCAGAAGCTGGATAAACTTGCCAAAGCACTTTATGACCGGCCGGCCTTGAGCCTGGAAATTCAGGGGAGCGCTGATAAGGCGAAGGACAAAGTCGCGTTGGCGCACGCGAAATTTGAGGATCAAATCAAAACGCTCCGCGTGAAAGAATTGCGCGACCACAACGTGACCACGAACTTGGCTGACATTAAATTGGAGCCAGAAGATCGGCAACGGCTGGTGACGGCTTTGTTTAAACAGATTTCAGAGAACAACGAGGGTTTGCCCCCAACGCCACCGGACGTGAATACGAATAGGCCAGCCGCCAGTGAGATTTCCGAAGTAAAACCCATTTCACTCGATCAACCTATCCCCGCGAAACCCATGCATCCGCAGAGTTCCCACGGCGCTGAGGCTTTGATCAGGCGTGGAACATGGGTCTCCCGAGCATTGCCCGAGCAAGTTGTCGCGGTATCGCCGACGCCTGCAACAAAATCAATTCTGGAGACAAAGCCCAGAGTTGATAGCCCGCGAACACTCACGGTCCACGAGATGGAACAAGCCATCGTGGACCGCGTTAAAATATCCGATGTCGATTTGGGTGAACTCATCCTAAGGCGCGCGCAAGGAGTTCAGTCGTTTCTGCTCAAATCAGAGAAAGTTCCAGCGGACCGATTGTTCATTCTCGCTCCGAAGCCGGCGGGCGACGCAACGAAAGGCGAAAGCCGCGTGAATTTGTCGCTGGACTGATTCGCATCAGAAAGCCGGTTTACGATCGGCTGATCATTCCGAATGAACAAGTGCCGGCTGCGAACCGGCGTTCCCCAGCCTCTCAAAGTTCTATGCGTGTTTCTGAATCAAATATTCCCTGAGCTTCCCGTAATTCGCATCCATGCGGTCAAAATCTTCCGGCATCTGGTTCATTGCCTCCATCGGGGCGGGAACGTCGGGCGAAAATCCGATGGTCCTTTCGATTTCTTCGGGAAACTTCGCGGGATCGGCAGTTTCGAGAATGACGATCGGCACATCGCCCATTGGTTCGACTCCGAGCCAGTCGAGAAATCCGCGTCATGCACCGCTTTCAGCGCCTGCTCGCCTTTATCCAAATCGATGATGACGGAAATCTTTATTTCGCTCGTGGAAATCATGTCAATGTTCACCTGCTCGGCCTCAAGAGTTTCAAACATTTTCGCCGCCACGACTGGATGACTGCGAATCCCGACGCCCACGATGGTGAGCTTGCCGATTTTACGAATTGTCCGCGGTGGATTTTTTGTCGTCGGGTTTCTCCGCATTTTCTGACGGTTGCGACAATACAAAATTGCCTGAGCGCAAATGCAAGTCACGTTGCGGAAAGGGAATTTCAATTTTGTTTTCGCGAAGTTTTTTCTCGATGGAGAAATAAAGTTCGCTGCGAAATCGCCGCGGCTTGGCGCTCATTTCGCTGGTCCACACGGCCAGTTCGAAGTCGAGGGAACTGTCGCCAAAGCGGATGAAAAAAACGGCTGGCGCCGGATCATCCAGCACCTTCGGATGTTCCTTGGCGATGGCGAGCAATATTTCGCGCAGCTTTTCCGGTTCGGTTCCATACGCCACGCCCACGGGCAAACGCATTCGCACGCGGGGATCGCCGTGGCTCCAATTGGTCACGGCGTTGGAAATGAAGTCTGAGTTGGGGACGATGATGGTAATGTTGTCGTTCGTCACAACGGTCGTGCTGCGCAAATTGATTTTGGTCACCTGCCCCGCGACGCCGCCAACCTCGACGCGATGGCCTATGGCGATGGGACGTTCGGCAAGAATGATCAATCCGCTCACGAAATTGCTGATGACATTTTGCAGGCCGAAGCCCACGCCGATGCCGACCGCACCCGCGATCACGGCGAGTGAACTTAAATCCAGCCCGACGGTCTTCAGGGCGACGAAGCATCCCAACGTGATGAAGCAGTAGCCCACAAAGCGGCTGATCGCGTATTGCAAGGAGGAATCAAAATGGGTGCGCCTCAAAATCCGGCGCATCAACATCCGGCGGATAAAGCGTTCCAGCACGAAGATAAGAACAATCAGCACGCACAGTTTCAACAGACCACCGACCGTCAAGGTGCTGTCCCCCAATTTCAGCAGGGAATAACCCAGGACTTGTTGGATTTCCGCCCAGAATTCGCCCAATGGTTTGTTCATGATTTGCTTTCCGTTGATTGATTCATCGCGCGGCGCACGGCGCGAACGTAATGGTGCTGTTCCGATTTTCCGAGCCAAAAGCCTGTTTACGTTTCGATAAACGCGGAAACTACCTCTTGGTCAAAAGCAAACCTCAATGCAAAATCCGCGAAACAAACCGCGCGGACGTATCCGCGCTGATTGCTCTCAATCGCGCGGCCTATCCCACGCTGGCGAGCGAAAACGTCGTCTGGGGTGAATCCTATTTGCTCAACATTGCGGGTGTTTCCGGAGGGCCAGTTCGTCGCGGAAGTTCGAGGTAAAATCGTTGGATCGGCTTCCACCTTGATCGTCGATCTGGGACCCGACCCGCTTCGGCATCACACCTAGGCAGGCATCACGTGACTATTTCGTCGATGTAGCCTCGGATTACAACTCGGACTTCGTCCTGTTGCCCGAGCTGTTCACCGTGCAATTGCTTTCGCAAACCAAAAACGAAATCTCCGAAAGAAGGCATGAGCAAGCTCGCCGAATACAAGAAGAAATTTGTCGATCTCATGAAAGGCCTGGCGGTCAAGCACAGCGTCACCATCATCGCGGGAAATCATCTACGCGCGCAGACGGGAACTCTCGCGCACTTTTACCGCTTCACGGGAACGTGCGGAATAATTTCCGACGTGATTTTATCGCCAATCAGATTTCGTTGGTGATTCCTTGGTGCTTCGGCAAGATGCGGTGCAATGGAACCTTTGAGTCAACCGATCAAGTCGGTTTGGTCCACCCCGTTGATGCGGCGCAAAGAAGTGGATTTGCGACTGGTGCCACTGGGTTTCCTGGGGCTGATTCTTCTTGGAACTTTGCTGCTGGTGCTTCCGTTCGCGCATCACATGGGAAAGTCGATTGGTTTTCTCGATTCATTTTTTCTGGCCACCTCTGCTACCTGCGTCACCGGGCTTTCAACGGTAAATGTCGCCGAAACGTTCAACGGATTCGGTCAAGCAGTGTTGCTATGCCTGATACAATTTGGCGGCCTCGGTATTTTCACCGCGAGCATCTCGCTGGTCTTGTTGAGCGGCCAACGCTTGTCGCTCGCTGACGAACACACGATTCGCGCGACTGTTGGCAAACTGCGACACGTGCGGCCATTCGATGTATTCATTTACGGCTGCCTTTTCGTGGCGCTGTTTGAATTGGCGGGCGGGGTTGCGATATTCGTTCAAATCACTCGCGCCACTCCGAATCAACGTATCTGGCAATCGGTCTGGGAATCCATTTTTCATTCCGTGAGCGCCTTTTGTAATGCAGGGATTTCTATCTATCCCGAAAACCTCGCGCACTGGCGGCACAACCCCGGCTTGCTCACGGTAATTGATGTTCTTGTCATCGCCGGCGGCATCGGGCTGATGACGCTGATTAATTTGCGTTACTTTTATTTTTGGCGACGCGATCCGCGACGGCGCGGTTATCTCACATTGCAAACCAAATTATCACTGTTCATGGCGGCAGCGCTCCTTGTCGCCGGAACTCTGGCCTCACTTTTATTTGAACAATCTCACACTCTTTTTACGGCGAATTGGAGCGAAAATATTTCATGGTCTCTTTTTCATTCCACCATGTCGCGGACTGCCGGATTCAACGTCGTGGATGTCGGGGAAATGAATTCACCGACACTTCTGTTCACGCTTATTCTCATGTTCATCGGCGGCGCGCCCGGTTCAATGGCTGGCGGAATTAAAACCATCACTTTTGCTGTTTTGATTTTGACGGCTTGGAGCGCATTGCGAAGGCGCGAAAACATTCAGGCCTTTGGCCGTCGCATTTCGCCGCAACTGGCCGGTGTGGCTGTGATGCTGGCACTTCTTGCCACAGCAGTTTTGATGACAGGCATCGGACTTTTGATGCTCACAGAACAGAATCATCCCGCTGCTGATATGCCTCAACATTGGCTTGGTTTGATTTTCGAAGCCGTGTCGGCGTTTGGCACAGTCGGCTTGAGTACAGGCGTGACTCCGCTTTTGACCAGTTTGGGTAAAATCATTATCGTCCTGCTCATGTTCATTGGCCGCGTCGCACCGCTCATGCTATCGATTTATCTGGCGCGCCCATCCTACTCATGGCATCTCCGCGTTCCAAGTGAGGACGTTGGATTGGGCTGATTACTTTTATCTATGTCACAACGAATTATCGTTCTCGGTGCGGGCCGTTTCGGAATTCATCTTGCTGCGCGTCTCTCGGAATATGGCTGCGAAGTCGTTCTCGCAGATCACGACGCCGAACGCGTCAAGGAATTGGCCGAAGATGGTTTTCATATTTTCGAGATGGACGTGGAGGACGAAACCGCTTTGA
>JBDSIW010000163.1:0-9049 GCA_039917795.1 Verrucomicrobiota bacterium
AGCGCCCCGGGCGACACATCGGTTTTGAACCGCTATTATCGGATCCGGCCTTTGCCGTAAGGACGAAAGCGGGCGCGCTCTAGGGACGACGCAGCCTGAAAATGCGACTACTTATGTTGGATGGCATCACCAAGTTTTGAATGCCGAAAACGGTGATCGGATTTGTGACCGTGATCCAATTGTTCGACGCCGCCAATGAGGCGACGGATTCCAGAGAAAAACCGGGCGGCGCGGTCGGCCACGAAATTGTCAACGCGTTCGCCTGGGTTAGGGAAATGGAAAGCCTGGGTGGAAGCAAAAAATTCAGGTTCAACACGTAGGCGCCAGTCGCGGCAGACACGCCATCAATTGCCAATTGGTAATTGGTTCCAGCCAGCGCCGTGAAAGAAAGTTCGCTGGTGTTGTTGCCTCCGCTTTGGTCATCGCTCGCGATGCTGGTCAGGCTGGAGACCGCATTGCCCGTATAAACCGCGAGCAGCGTGTTGAAGAGGCTTCCCTTTGTATCCAAAAGCACGACGCCGTTGCTGATCGCGGTCCAGCGGTACCACACTGACGCTCCGCCCACGGAACCGGCGTGATTCGGCTCGCCGGATTGTTTACTCGCGGCAACGTTGCTGCCGGTTTGAGTCACCGAATTCCCGGAAAGAATCTGGGCATTGACGAAATTATCGTTCGCTGGCGCAGGCACAAAGCTCAGGTTCAGAATATAAGTCCCGCTCGCCCCGGAAAAGCCATCAACCGCAATTTGATAGACGGTGCCCGCCACAGTGAAAAAATTGAGCGAGCTGGTATTGTTGCCACCGCTCTGGTCATCGCTGGCAATACCCGTCAGACTGGAAACCGTGCCGCCCGTGTAAACCGCCAGCAGCGTGTTGAAGAGGCTTCCTTTTGTATCCAATGTCACCATGCCGTTGCTGGGCGCGGTCCAGCGATACCACACGGATGCGCCCCCCGCGGAAGCGGCGTGATTCGGTTCGCCCGACTCTTTCGTCGCAGCAACCGTGGTGTTGGTGCGGTTCGCGGAATTCCCGCTCAGAATCACCGCGTTGACAAAATTGTCATTGGCCGGCGGGGGCGGCGCGGCACTCGTTCTGGTCGTGGTGTAAGTCGTGTCACCAAGGGTGTTCGCCTGGTTGTTCGCATACAGTCCGGCCACATAAAAAGTGATCCCGCCGACAGCAGAACTGGGCGCCGTCCAATTGAACGTCCAACTGCTCACTGAATTCCCGGTGGAGGTGTGCTCAATGTATTGCCGGGCATTGCCCAATACGTTCGTGGTCTTGAGTTGCGTCGTAGTTGTGCTTTGCAAGGTGCCGGCCCGACGGCCCGCGCTGTCGATGGCCGTCATTTCAAATCCGAAACGGACACCCGTCGTGTTCACAGCCACGGTCAAGCTGTAAGTTGACCCGAGACCATAACTCGTCGGCGTGCCGGTGAGTGAGACGGTGCCTGACCTCGTGGTTTGCCCGTGGCAGGCCAGACAGGTGCTTTCCCCCGGCGCGCCCGCGTAGCCAGGCTCCGCGCCGCTGAGATTTGCCTTGGCGGTTTGTTCCAAAAACCACACGCACGCAATCAAAAAAAAGACCAGGAATTGAATCCTGCCGTCAGGAGAATTTTTCATATGCTGGGAGGGGTGTTGCTGGTTAACTGGCTACTGTCCTCGGCCAAAACTTGAAAGACGAGGGACGGAAGGGCCACATTTTTGAAATCCTGCGCGCCAAGTTCCTTGAGGCTGAATCGACCCGCCACGCGGCGCGCGGTTTCCTCGCTGATGAGGACCGTGCCGGCCTGGGCGAACGATCCGATGCGCGAGGCCAGATTCACCACGGAACCGATCGCTGTATAAACCCACCGCGTTGCGGTTGCGCCCTCGATCTTGGTCGGGCCAACCAGAGCCGAACCGGAATGAATCCCGATGTGAACTGAAATCGGTTCGTGACGGGTGTCGAACAAAGCAAGGGAGGAAGGTTCGCGTTCCATCTGCTCCGTGACCTGCAGGAATTCGAGCGCCGATTGCGTCGCTTTGACGGCGTGCTCCGCCGGGTCGACGCTTTCGAAAATGACCATGATCCCGTCGCCAGCCGTGCTGCTGATTTCTCCGCCGCGCGAGTGAATGCAATCGATAAAACAGGAAAACAAGGTTTCGACCATCGTGCTGACCTGCTCCTGCGGCAAGGCCTCGCTCATCCGTGTGTAGCCCGAGATGTCCGCGAATAAAACCGAGACGTCCCGTTGTTTCTGATGAAAGTCAGTGTCGTTGGGATTTTGCGAGACGCTGCGCGCCACCGACGACGGCACGAAATGGCTGAGCCGCCGCTGGATTTGCTCGAGCGCCGCGACTTTTTTTATCATGGCCTGATTGAAGCGAAGCAGGCTCTGGATGCGCGCCATCAATTCGCGGCGATCCACCGGCTTGGTCAGAAAATCGTCCGCGCCCGCCTCCTTGCCCTTGATCCGGTCCTCCACCTGGCTCAGAGCCGTCATGATCACAATGGGAATCAATTGCGTTTCAGGATCGTTTTTTAGCCGGCGGCAAACTTCAAATCCATCGAGCACCGGCATCATGACATCCAGGAGGATCACGTCCGGACGAACCCGCGCCACACGCTCAAGCGCTTCCTTCCCGTTGTAGGCTTTCTCGATATGAAAGCCGCTGGGAGTCAACAATGCCTCCAGCAGCTTTACGTTTTTTACCTCATCATCGACGACGAGAATGCAGGGTTTGGCAGACATAAAATCACGGGAGATATTTTTGGACAAGATTGAGAACTTCTTTGATCTCGATCGGCTTGGAAATGTAGTCGTCGAATCCTTCCGCCAATAGGTTTTCGCGCGTGCCTCGCATGGCCAGAGCGGTGAGCGCAATCACGGGAATGCCACGCGTCTGCTCGCTGGATTTAATCACTTTCATCGCCGTCCGGCCGTCCATCCCGGGCAATTGCACGTCCATTAGAATCAGCGCGGGCAAAATGGTTTGCGCCAGTTGCACTGCCGCCTCGCCATCGACCGCTTCGAAGGTGACGAAGCCTTTAAACCGGAGAATGTCGCGGATCAGTTTCAAATTTTTCTCGTTGTCATCCACAATCAAAATGCTTTTGGCGCTCATAGTATTCTTTCGTCTCCCACGTTGCGGTTCAATACCTGGTTCACGATCCCGACCAGCTTTCCTTTATCGAAGGCCTGCTTGGGCGCAAAGGCGTCCACCTTCCCTTTCAGCCGTTGTCTTTCCTCGGCCGTAAGCTGCTTGACGGTGAAAAGGACAACCGGTGTGTAATTGGTCTGGGCTGATCCTTGCAAACGTTCCAAAACGTCGAAACCGTTTGTGCCCGGCATCATCAGGTCGAGAATGATCAAATCCGGTTTCTCCCGGTAGGCGAGTTCGACGCCTTCCTCACCACCGTAGGCCTTGAGCACTTCGAATCCTTCCGACTCGAGGGCAATGCTGAGCAACTCGATATTTTTCGGGTCGTCATCGATCGCGAGAATTTTCCGGGGCCGCGCTCCGCCCGTCAGGCGCAGAGCGCCGAGCTTCTTGATCATTTCATCTTTCTGCACCGGCTTGACGAGATAATCCGATGCACCCATCGCAAAGCCTTTTCCCTTTTGGTCAGTGACGGACGCGATGACAACCGGAATATCTTTTGTGGCCGGATCGGCCTTGAGTTGGTTGAGAAATGCCCAGCCATCCACGTTCGGCAACAGAATGTCGAGGATAATGGCGTCAGGCGACATCGTCCTGACTTTCTTCAAACCCTCCGCGCCGTCGGAAGCAAGTTCCACGATGTAGCCCGCTTCGGAAAGGTAGATGCGCAAAATGTCCGCGGCTTTTGGATCATCCTCGATGATGAGAATTTTGGGTGGCGCGCCATTGGTGGAGTGCGCTTGCCAGCCTTCGTTCAGCTCCTGAAGGACAGGCAGGACCAATGCGCCCGTTCCGACTTTCACCGGCAGGCTAAATGTAAAGGTGCTCCCCTCGCCGGCAACGCTCTCGACCCAGATCCGCCCGCCGTGCAACTCGATGAATCGCCTTGTGAGACTCAAACCCAAACCGGTTCCTTCAGGCTTGTTCGTCAAGCCGGTATGCAATTGTTGAAATTCACCGAACAACTTTGGCTTGTCCTCCTCCGAGATGCCGACGCCGGTGTCAAAGACGGAGATTTCCACGTTTCCCTCAACCAGTTGCGCCCGAATTCCAACCTTGCCTTTGTCCGGGGTGAACTTGACCGCGTTGGAAAGGAGATTGAACAGGATCTGTTTGATCCGGCGCTCGTCCGCTTCGATCAACCCCACGCCGTTTCCAATGTCCAGCGAAAGTTGAATCCCGTGGGACAATGCCCGTTCCTTGACCATCACGAGGCTGTTCTCCAGCAATTTTCGCAAATCGAAAACGCCGGGCTCCAGTTCCATTTTACCCGCCTCAACTTTGGAAAGATCAAGCACGTCATTGATCAGACTGAGCAAATGCTGGCCACTGGTGAGAATGTCCGTGACATATTCCTCCTGCTTGGCGTTTAGCGGGCCGAACATTTGTTCGCGCAGCACTTCCGAGAACCCGATCACAGCATTGAGCGGCGTGCGTAATTCATGCGACATGTTGGCAAGGAAGTCGGATTTGTGCTGGGTGGCGCGCTGAAGTTCGGCATTGACGCGGCTCAACTCTGCGGTGCGTTGCGCAACCTTCTCCTCCAGTCCGTGAGTCATCTGCGCAAGCGAACTCGCCATGTGGTTAAAGGAACTGGCGAGCACGCCGATTTCGTCATGCCTTTTTACCGCCACACGCTGCGTGAGATCACCCGCTGCGATTTTCGAAGCGGCATCGGCAATACTCTGCATCGGAGCGAGCGCGCGCTGTCCGAAAATAAAGGCGAGCACAATTCCCAACGCAACGATGATCAACGCCAGGCCAACCCCGGTCAGGAGCGACTTGCGGATATCCGCCTGAGTCGCCGCGAGGGAAAAAATAATCTGAACACTCCCGAGCTGCCCTTCTCCTTCCAGCAACACCGGCACCGCGATGTGGAATATTTCCTCCGTACCGACATTGTGCTGGTGATTGGATTCACTCACTACATTGGTGACCAGGAAGAGCGCATGTTCAGCGGCCATCTGTGCCGCTCCGTGCTTCGGCTCCCTCGCATTGGTCGCACGCCTTTCGGCGACGACCGTGCCATATTTATCTGCGATCAAAACGCGAATGACGCTCGGTTGCTTCAAAACAGAATCAATTAATCCTCCAAGCGATATTTCCAATTCTTCGGGCTCGGTTTGATACAGCTCTTTGTTCAGTAATGTTGACTCGCAGTTATGCGCGAGGGTCTCCGCAAGAAGTCGCGCCTTCGCCGTAAATTTGTCACTCAGAATGAAGCTGGACTGGCGAAGGAAGTACCAACTTAACGTCAACGCGACAGCCAGCACCAGCAGACACATAAATGAAATCACCTGCCACTTGAGCGAGATTCGAATTCGTTTTTGAACTGGTTCGTCCTGATTCATCGGCTCGTTCACTGGTAGATTTTGCTCGCGGTCTTCACCGCATCCGCATTGACAACCCCGCCTAGCAACCGAACGGTTTCAAGATTGATGGCCAATTTGACCTTCGCGGGCGGCACGGTCCTGAGTTCGGCGAACAACTTTCTGTCTTTGATCATCTGATTGACGATTTCCCCAGCCTGGCGCCCCATGTCGGTGTAGTCCACGGTGAGCGAAGCCAGCGCGCCTTTTTCGACAAAAATCTCGGACGCAGCCAGGAACGGCAGCTTGTTCCGGGCAGTTTCCCTTTGCAGAAACTGAAACGAGGCCGGCGTGACCACCGTCTCGTCAGCCACCATCCAGAGCGCGTCAATTTTTTGCTCGATCAGCTTCTTGAGCGCATCGGCCACGGCTTTGGGGGAATTTACGGAAATGCCGACGAGTTCCATCCCGATTTTTTCCGCCTCAATCTTCGCTTCACGAATTACGTCGCCGGTTTTCTTTTCGTCGTAAATGACCCCCAGTTTTCTCAAGTTTCGCACCACGTTCGTGTAATTGGTGAACTGCATGATGAGCGGAATATTCAGGGAAATTCCGGCGATGTTCGACCCTTCGAGCCCGCGCTTGTTTGGGTTGGCCACCATCACGAACAACAGCGGGATATTCCCGACATAATCGCGCGACGTCTCCGCTGCCTGTAGCCCGATGGCGACGACGACGTCGGGTTTCGCTTCGCCAAGGGCTTTGAGCAATTCCTTCTGGTTGGATTTGCCGCGCAACTCAATCTCGACCACCGGTTCGCGACAGGAAGCGCGAAAGCCTTCCAGCGCCTGGGCAATGGGCGGCGAGTTTTGGCTCTTCACCACAAAAATGTTCTCGCCGCAACTTGTCACTGGGGCAAGAGCCAGCACCGCATACGAGAATCCGCAAAGCCATGTTTTTTTCAAAGTCGTTACGAGCATTAAAACTTAAAGCTGTACTCGGCGCCGAGTGTCGTGATCAAATCCGAGCGCAGGCCTTCGTCGTTCAACGGCGTGATGAGATTTGCCGATAGAATCAATCGCTTCCACACATTCCATTTTGCGCCCAGGGAAACGGCGGCCCGGTGCTGGCCGTCGTCGTCCCGGCGGCTCCCCAAAAAATCCAAGGCCACCGTGACTCGTTGTGCGCCTCCCTCGACGCCCACGGCGTACTCGACTGAGTTGCGGCGTGAGTCGTCCACGTTTAGTTCGTATCCAATGTTCACGTGCGGTGTGACGCTTAATGGCTTTCCGAAGACGTCGGAAAATCGTCTTGAGGCCGCGATCAAAGGGCGCACTCTTGTGTCGCCGCTGCCCAGAAAATTCGCCTCGTCGCCCGTCGCCAGCTTTCCAATCACTGCTATCGCCAGATCCACCGGTTTCTCCCGCAGAAACTGGTATTTGGACCGCAGCAAAAGATCGCCGGGACCAAATGCGCTGCCGTGCACCCGGTCATTCTGCGGTTCAGCGCCCTGAGCAGGATCGGTCGTGTGAATCCCGGGCGTGGGATTATTCGGCGAAACAATCGATGACCAACGGCTATGGACGTTCAGATCCACGTCCACCATTGGCACGAGCAACCCGACCTCCAACCGCTCGGTCACGCCATAATTCGCAGTGAACGAATAAATTTTTACCGCCGCGTCCACTTTGAGTCGGATGTCGAGCGTGTCTTCTTCGTAAGTGCCGGGATCAATCTCGTTCGGGTTGCCGCCCGGGAACGATCCAGGCAAGTGCTTGGCCCCAACGTGATAGTTATCCAGGCTTTGTCCGTTGAAGGTGTCGTAGTGAAAGAACGTGAAGGCAAAGCCGAGATTCAGGTTTTTCTCCCCCAAGGTCTGGCCCCGCTCAGCGAAAAGAGGGCCGAGCGTATCAGTGGCGCTGACAAAATTTCCCAACTCAGGATCAAAGGTGAAATTGAACGCTCCCACCGCGGAGTTGAAAGGGAACACCGCGAAATCCTTTCCCAACTGCTCGTTCAGGCCACGCAAGGCAACCGCACTGCCGAAACTGAAATGAGCCTCGTGGCCATTGGTCGAGCCGACGCGAATTCCCGGCGTCCCGTCAAAACCATTTCCATTGCGGCTGTAAAGTCCAGGGATGAGTTGATTGAGGTCCAGCGCCCGCAGATTCAAGGAAGGAAACGCGCAGAATAATAACAAGGTCGCGATGTAACGGTTCATAAATTCACCCAAGAGAATAGGTCTTCCAATATTTGATTCGCTATCTTTGGCGAGACTAGTCATCCGGCATCGCTTGTAAAGCGAAGAGTCGATGGAGGGCCAAAGTGTGATCCATCTGTGGAGAAACCAGCCGATTAAAGTCCCCCGCGCGCCTTTAAACAATCGCGATCCTCTATCTCACGGCCATTTCAAACTCAACGTGGCGAAGATTCCGTGCGCCACATAATCGTTGGCGCGCCCGGAACTCGGCTCCGCGTAGTGATAAAAATTATAGCGCAGATTGGTGCTCAAATAATCGGACCACCGCTTCACCACGCCAAAGCCGGTCACATGCCGCGAGTAATCCATTCCCATCGGAACTCCGCTCGCAAAATTATTTTGCCCGTAACTGGCTTCCGAAAAGGAATAAAGCACCTGCAGGTCGGTGGACTTGTTCAGTGCGAAATTCGCATTCGCAATCACACTGTAGATTTCCCCTCGGTACGGGACAACCAGCGGGCTGTAGTTGTCCGCTGTTTCTGTCCGCGTTTTGCTGTAGGAGATTGTCGCCGAAAAATAAAGGCGGCTCATCGGCGTGATCGTCCCGTTCAAACTGAACACGTGGGCGTCTTCGTTGCCCGCAAAAATCCTTCCGCCGCGGCTTGCGTCCGGCCCGGTGGTTGCGTCAGTGGTGGTGTGGTAATCCGTCGCCAACAATCGATAAGACAAGGTCGTTTTCAACCAGTTGACCGGTTTGAAGACCAGTTTCGCCATCACTTCATCTGTGTCGATTTTTCGGGCGCGGATAAACGCCGGGTAGCCTTCCGAGCTATCGCGAAGGGAATCGTAATCGCTGTCGCTCAAAAGCTTTTTGTATTGCGTCGTAAACAAGACCGCGCGCCACGGCGACGTGTTGAAACCCGCCCGATATTCCTGGCGGCTGTTGGCCGCGTCGGTGTCTCGCGAGAAATCGTGATCTCCGCCGCCGGCCTGCCCTTCAATCTGGCGAATGCCCTCCTGTTCCCAGCGAACTTCGCCAAACAAAACCGTCCACGGAATTTTGGTGAAACGAACGGCAAAGTTCTCAGAAAACTTTTCCTTGTCCAAATTGGAGTCCAGAGTCAAAAGCGGAGATACAAGCGAAGGTGGGAAAAGGGGATACCCTTCGTCGAGCCGGACTCTACCAAATCCGTCCTGGTTGCTCCATTCGTTTTGAATTCCGGCGGAAACACTCAGCCCCTCGATGCTGGTCAGAGAGCTGCTCAAGCTGAACAAGTGCGTTTCCCGCTTCAGGACGATGGCATCGCTGTACCAAAATTTTCCGTTCACCAGAATTCCTGTGGGATCCAGCGTCAACTGGTTGTAGGAAGCATCACCTTCGAGCCGGGAGTAAAAATA
>JBDSIW010000164.1:0-3365 GCA_039917795.1 Verrucomicrobiota bacterium
GCAGTGAGCGAACAAGTCGTCAACGGGCGATTGTTTTGAAACGCTTTCGTAACCGAAATGTAGCCCGCTTCCTGGAGGGTCCGGATATGGGTCGTCAGGTTCCCGTCGGTCATCGAAAGGGCCTCGCGCAAATCGGTGAACGCTACCTCGGGTGAAGCGGCGAGCAACGACATGATGCCGAGCCGCCCTTTCTCGTGAATCACACGATCGAGCTGAAGAAAAGTTTCCGGGTTCACGCGGCAGTGGTTTTTTTCTCGGTGAAATAGAGGTACACTCCGGCGACGAGATGGAGTCCACCGAACACCAACGCCATGGAAAAATTTGCTTTTGGAATCACGCTGGCGGTTGCGGAGCCCGTTTTTAAGAGGGCGATCAGTCCGGCGAATACAAACGTCCAACCGAGCAATCGAATCCCCCGCGCCATCACGAATCCCGCAGAATGCAGCGCGCAGCCGTAAAGGATCATCCAGAGGCCGGGCAGCGCCCATGCAGAGATCGGCGGAAAAATCCTTCCCTGGTCTGAGAGTAAGAGAAGGATGGAAAAACAAAAGCCAACGAGCAATGGCGGTGCGAGAGCAAAGGCAACGCGCCGAGTGGGAGGCGACCAAAATGGCTCGCGATCTTTCATCGCTTGGCGGCGCACCAACAAAAACGAGGTTATCACTGCGACCGCGCTGGTGATCAACCAAAGGGAAATGAAATTCCTCATAGAATCTGTTTTTAAGAAGTGGCCGCAGATTCCGGCCAGGATTCCGATGATTCCCACCGTCAACATGATGGGAGCCAACGCGCGCCGATAAAGTGCGGAGCGCTCCATCAACGTTCGGATCACTTGCAGATTTTCCACCGCCCAATTGGATTGCATACTTTGACTTTGTAATACAAAGCCTAAAATAGTCAAGCATTCCACGCGAGCCTGGCCGTCTTGGCCCGGCTATTTGAATCGATTCGAAGTGCGAAAACTCTTCGGGAATAAAGTTGAAACAAAAGTAATCCAACTGGGGTCCTTAATGAGAGTTGGAAAACAATTTGATGAATGTGATTATGAATTCTATTGCGGCCCGGAAAAATTCTGCCCGCCAGGTTGATCCAAAAAACCGCGCGGAAAAACTTAATTCGATGGGGTTCTACGCGTTGTTCGCTGGGACATTGTTTATAGCCACTGTCTTGTCGTTTCAAACGGCCAAGGCGGCGATTGATCTTTATCGCGTGGTAAATTCCTACGAAGAAAAGCAGGGTAGTCTCACCCGAATGCCGGTTCATCCCGACGGGGGAATCGAAAGAACAAACGATTTTACGCCTTTCGCGTGAGTCATTTGCACCCACCCGATCTTGTCAGACGGCGAAACAGGAACTTAAAAAGATTCCTCTGTTTCCAGAAATCCGGAGAGCTGACGAATGCGGGTGGGGTGACGCATTTTTCGGAGGGCCTTTGCTTCGATCTGGCGGATGCGCTCGCGAGTGACTTTAAACTGCTTTCCTACTTCCTCAAGCGTGCGGGCGTAGCCATCGCCCAGGCCGAACCGTAGTTCCAGCACTTTGCGTTCTCGTTCGGTCAAGCTACAGAGCACGTCGCCCAATTTATCTTTCAGCAAACTGTAGCTGGTCATGTCGGAAGGATTTTCGGCAGCTTTGTCCTCGATAAAATCGCCGAAGTTTGTGTCCTCGCTGTCGCCGACGGGTGATTGCAGGGAAATAGGCTGCTGCGCCATTTTTAGAACGGCGCGGACGCGGTCCACTTGCATCTGCATTTCATCCGCGATTTCTTCGGGGCTGGGCTCACGGCCAAAATCCTGGATCAACTGCTTTTGCACCCGCATCAGCTTGTTGATCGTCTCGATCATGTGAACCGGGATGCGAATCGTGCGGGCCTGGTCAGCGATCGAACGGGTGATGGCCTGGCGAATCCACCACGTGGCGTAGGTCGAGAATTTATAGCCGCGTCGATACTCGAACTTCTCGACCGCTTTCATCAAACCCATATTGCCTTCCTGGATTAAATCGAGGAAAGACAGCCCGCGGTTGGTGTATTTTTTAGCAATGGAAATTACGAGGCGCAAGTTGGCCTCCACCATTTCCGTTTTGGCCTGGATCGATTTTTTGGTGAAATACTGGAGCTGCTGGTAAGCCTTTAAATAGTTTGGGTGCGCCATGCGCACAAATTCCTCGAGCGCCTTGATCTTGCGCTGTTCCGATTGAATCACCGCCTGCTGCTGGGCGGATTTGCGCTGGCTTTCGTAGTCATCAATGGTGCGCAGGCTCAATTGGATCTTGTCGTGGATGTTGTCGGCCACGAGCGCCATTTCCTCGATGACTTTTTGTTTGTAATAGAACTTGCCGAACGTGCGCTGCAATTTGACATCCAGCTTTTTGAATTCGCCAGCGTGCTTCACACGCTTCGCTTTATTCGGGCCGTTCTGCGACTCGGAATATTTTTCATCTACGGTCTGGTCGAGCAGACGGACGTTTTTGACGAGCTTGCGCAAATCTTTTAAATGATCTTCGCGGCCCTCAATTTTCTTGTCCACGATGACACGATCGAAGCGTTCCTTGGGAGGTTCGGAGATTAGTTTTTCGGCAAGCGCGATGTGTTCTTTGCCCGCGAACCCGAAGCTATAAATAATTGATTTCAGTTCATTTTCCGCGTCCTCGATTCGCTTGGAAATTTCCACTTCCTGCTCGCGCGTGAGCAATGGCACCTGGCCCATTTGCTTGAGGTACATGCGAACCGGATCATCAAGAATATCCAGTCGCGTTTTGTCCTCTTCCTCCTCGGGTTCC
This sequence comes from Verrucomicrobiota bacterium, assembly GCA_039917795.1. Lineage (GTDB taxonomy): Bacteria > Verrucomicrobiota > Verrucomicrobiia > Limisphaerales > CANJXF01 > CANJXF01. The sequence goes on from JBDSIW010000164.1 coordinate 2,782, forward strand.
GGTTGCTTGACACGGTCCACCTCGGCTTGATCGACGATTTCGATTTCGAGGTTTCGGAGTTTGCTGTAGATCTCGTCGAGTTCCTCCGGGGAAACAACGTTATCCGGCAGGGCATCGTTGATGTCACCGTAAGTGAGATAACCTTGTTCCTGAGCGAGGCGAACGAGTTCCTTTATTTTTTCCGTCAGGTCCACACCGGAATGACTCTTGATATTGGAAACCGACAATGCGCCGTTCGAAGAGCCTGCGCGATCGATTTTAAGTTTTAAGTTTCCGGAAAGTTTACGAGGCTTGCCGTTGGCCGGATGGCTGGCATCAGGGGCGTCTTTTTTTTGAAAGGGTTTCGGAATAGTTCGGGGGATTATTTTGCGAAGAATTTTCTGGGAGAATTTTTTCACCTTGGTTTTAGGCATAAAATTAATCGCTGCAGGGATTCAAACAGCTGAACGGGCTGGGCATGATGGTTAGAGCCAACCCGCACAGTCAAGCTGAGAAACTATTTGACAGGCGCAACATTTGTTGCCGCAAAAAACTTGTAAGGAAAGGCGGATTCTAGCTCGCGCTTCCATTGATCAGCGGGAAAT
>JBDSIW010000165.1:0-3260 GCA_039917795.1 Verrucomicrobiota bacterium
TGAACGCGCCGAAGTCGGTGAGGTTCTTGACCGTGCCCTTGCGGATGTCGCCGGGTGTCATGTCGGTCAGGAGCTTGTTGCGCTTCTCGTCGCGCTCGGCTTCGATCAATTCGCGGCGCGAGAGAACAATGTTCTGACGTTCCTGATTGATTTTGACGACTTTGAAATCGTAGGTGTTGCCAATAAATTGCGCCAAATTCTTCGGCGGAATGATGTCGATTTGCGACGCAGGCAAAAATGCTTCCACGCCGATGTTGACAATAAGACCCCCTTTGACTGCGGCTTTGACTTTGCCTTTGATGGTCGCGCCTTCGTTGGCGATGCTGAGGATGTTGTCCCAGTTCTGTTTGAATTCGGCTTTTTCCTTGGAGAGGACGACCATGCCGTCTTTGTCTTCCAATTTTTCGATGAGGACGTCGATGACATCGCCGACTTTCACCGCTTTGATATCGACGAATTCATTTCCGCCGACGACGCCTTCTGATTTGTAACCAATATCGATGAGGACTTCTTTGGGTCGGACTTCGATGATGGTTCCCTTGACGATTTCGCCAGCAGCAAAGCGCATGGGCGCTTGCTTCATGGCTTCTTCCATTGTGAGCATAATATTTTTGTGAACGGAGCGGATGGGCGACGGTTTACCTCTTTCTCTTACTCGTAATCCTACTCGGCCGAGACGGATTAAGATTAGGATGCGGAGTAGGATTAAGTACGGACGGATCTGGGTCGCTTAACCGAATTCATTCACGAACGGACTGACTGATTTGGTTTACTGCGTGAGAGAGAGGGAGCTTTGGCGCGAGCGCTTGAAGACTCCGTGCCTAACGACCGCGTTGCCTGGCAACAGAGGTAAAAGGTTAGGTTGGTTGTTGACTTCTCGTTTCTCAGCCTCAATGAACATCCGCACACGCGGCGTTCAGGCAAGGGAGAAAATAGGCTGTGAAAGCGGGAAGGCAAGAGCCAATCTCTACTGTTTTTCCTGATTTGCGGCTTGCCTTTTGAAGTGCCCTTCGAAAGATTGGCCCCCATTTTATGCAATCTGAAACGACGAACGAGTCTTGGAGTTTTGATAGTTTTGTGGAGTGGATTTACCTGAACCGCGTCAGCGTCGGTATCGGCCTCGGTCTTTTGATTCTTGTGGGTTCTGGAGTCGCCTTGACTAAGTGGCGCAAGAACCAAAACGAGACGAACGCGAACGAAGCCCTTTTTGCTCTGCCGTCCGCTTTGCCGTCGTCCCGAAGAAAAGTCGAGCCGCAGGCGGGCGATTTCCAAAAAGTCGGAGCAGAATATTCAGGGACCCTGGCGGGGGAACGAGCCGAATTGATTGCGGCGGGACTTTTGTTCACAGAGGGTAAATATGCCGAGGCGCAGAAGCAGTTCGCCAAATTTCAGGGAGCTCACGAAGGCAGCCCGTTGCTGGCGCAGGCGGCCATCGGGGTGGCGGCTTCGCTGGAAGCCGAAGGGAAAATCAATGAAGCGGTGCCAAAATATCAGGAGGCCATCAGCAAATATTCCTCCGAGAATATTGTTTCGCCCGCCAAGCTGACCTTGGCGCGTTTGTTGGAAACCCAAAATAAACCGGCGGAAGCCTTGAAGCTCTACGAAGACCTCAGTCGCGGCAATAATCCCTACGACTCTTGGTCCGCCGAGGCGAGCGAACGACGCGAGCAGCTGTTTCAAAAATATCCGAACCTGAAACCCAAGCCGGCGGTTGCATCTTCAACTTTTCCGATGACCGCACCCGCGGTGACGACCAATGCTCCATTGCCTTTAACTGATAAGAAGGGGGCGAAATAGCGCGAGGCAGCGGTTCTTGCGGAGCTTGCCGGGAAAAAAAGCCAGGGCTGAAACAGAATCGAACGCGGTTTCCTAAAACTTAAATCCATATTTCTTCCGATGAAGCTTACGATTATTGGGACAGGATACGTCGGCCTCGTGACGGGAACTTGTTTTGCCGAGGCAGGCCACGAGGTGATCTGCGTCGATAAAGACGCGTCCAAGGTGGAATTGCTCCGATCCGGCGGAATGCCCATTTACGAGCCGGGTTTGAAAGAGTTGGTGGCGAAAAACGTTGGCTCTGGACGCTTGTCCTTCACGGCCAGCACCCAGGAAGGGGTGCAAAAATCCGATGTCATCTTCATCGCGGTTCCCACACCCGCCCAGGACGACGGTTCGGTTGACTTGAGCTTTATCGAATCGGTTTCGCGGGAGATTGCCAGCTCCATGACGAGCTACAAAATTGTCGTCGATAAGAGCACGGTTCCAGTAAAGACCGGCGACAAAGTGGCTGAAACGATCAAGCGCTATTGCCCGGCAAAGGTGGAATTCGATGTCGTCAGCAACCCGGAATTTTTACGCGAAGGATTTGCCGTTGAGGATTTCATGAAGCCTGACCGCGTGGTGGTGGGGGTGCGTTCACAACGGCCCGTCTCGGCGATGAAAGAGGTTTACGCACCTTATCAGGTTCCCATCATCGTGACTGACATCAACTCCGCGGAGTTGATCAAGCACGCCGCAAATTCATTTCTGGCCCTGAAAATTTCCTACATCAACGCTGTTTCGGTGATTTGCGAGGCGTCGGGCGCGAACGTGCAGGAGGTGGCCAACGGCATGGGCATGGACACGCGCATTGGCCGAAAATTCCTCGACGCGTCGCTCGGGTTCGGCGGGAGTTGTTTCCCGAAGGATTTGAGCGCGTTCATCCATATTTCCGAGAAGCTCGGTTACAATTTCGGATTGCTCAAAGAAGTTCAACGCATCAACGACGAACAAATGGAACGGTTCGTCAAAAAAATCACGGAAACGCTTTGGGTGTTGAAGCACAAAAAAATTGGCGTCCTTGGCCTGGCATTTAAACAAAATACCGATGACGTCCGGATGTCGCCGGCGATCGACTTGTGCGAGCGGCTGCAACGGGAAGGCGCAATCCTGCGCGTCCACGATCCCCGCGCGATGGAGAAGGCACGGTCCGTTTTGAAGAATGTGACTTTCGTAGAGGATATGAACGAAGTGGCCGAAGGTTGCGATGCCCTTGTGGTCGCGACGGAGTGGCCGGAGTTCAAGAAACTCGATCTGGAACGCGCCCGCAAAGGTTTGACGCACCCGATCATGTTTGATGGCCGCAATCTTTTTGACGTGCAGGAAATGGAGCGGCTCGGGTTCATCTACAAAAGTATCGGGCGGTAGCTCCAGATTCTCGACGAAGCCGCCGACGTGAGGAGGCGGGCGTGTGGAATTACTTTCTGCCTACAGTCTCGAGA
>JBDSIW010000166.1:0-2635 GCA_039917795.1 Verrucomicrobiota bacterium
GAACTTCAACGATTCGTGGTCACAAATCATCAATCTCCAGAGCGGTCCGGACGGCGCGGTTTACATGATCGATTGGTACGACAAGAACCAATGCCATCACACCGACGCCAACGGCCATGACCGGAGCAACGGGCGAATTTTCAAGGTGAGTTATGGCGAGACGAAATTTGAGAAAGTGGATTTGCAGAAATTGAGCGACGGGGAATTGGTGAAACTTTTAGCGAGCAAAAATAATTGGCAGGCGCGTCATGCACAGAGAATTTTGCAAGAGCGCTCCATCGAAGGAGGGCGTTTGACCGGGGGAGATCGTTTGATATCTGATCAACAGACCGCCAATTATATTGCTTCGAAGCTAGTTGAGCTTTTGAACACCACTCCAGGCAAAGTGGTTCGTCTTCGAGCTTTATGGACGTTGCATGTGGTTGATGATGCCTTTACTCCTTTGAAACCTTTTCTGAATGACGTCGATGAATTTGTTCGCGCATGGACGATTCAACTTCTTTGTCAGGAGATTAGCGAACAGGAGATTGATCGTTGGCCAAAGACTTTGGATCAATTGAAACGCCTCGCTCGCGAAGACAAATCTCCTGTCGTCCGACTTTACCTCGCCTCGGCCGTGCAGCGATTGCCCTTGGAAAATCGCTGGGAAATCGTGGAAGCGCTCTGGTCTCATGCCGAGGACGCCAACGACCCCAATCTGCCGTTGATGTATTGGTACGCCGCCGAGCCAATCATCGCCCAAGACACGACAAAAGCGCTGGCGCTTTTAAAGAAAACCAAAATCCCGTTGCTGCGGCAGTTTCTCTCGCGCCGCGTGACCGCGCTCAGCGCCGTCGAATAAATCTGCCGGCGAAAAATGCACGGCGTGGGAACGAATGTGCCTGAGGAAATACGAAAAGCTTTTCCTATGAGGCCCGAGGATTCCTGAAGGGACGACGCAGCGACTTCGACCGCTTTTGGTAGGACTTGACGAATAAAACCTCGGCGCCCATAAACCGTGGCGTCCCCTGACGGACAACAACACTTCGGGAGCCACCGATTATGCCTTACGAATACATTCGGGTAAAATTTGAGGAGGAGCGCGCGGTCCTTTGCGGCGGGAATGACATTGGGAAAACGAACAGGAAGCTTCGGATCGATCCGGGCTCTCACACCATCTCACTCGATGGAGCGCAGGATTACACCCCGCCAGAACAGGTGGTTGAGGTGGAGAACACGACCCGAAAAAAGCCGAAAGTCATCAAGTTTGAGAAGCTGGTGGCGCTGCTTTTTGCGGCGATCGCGTTCTTTCAAACGCCCGGCTGCGCGCATCATCCCGTGAACCCACCGCTCCGGCATTGGGACGCCACTACCGGTTATCGATTCAAAAATCTTCCTCCGACCGCGACGAACACGGACGAGCTTTTTGTGATCCTGGCTTTTTCCGGCGGGGGAACGTGGGCCGCGGCTCTTTCCTACGGCGCTCTGGAAGGCTTGGGCGAAACAAAAATTAATTTTCACGGAGTGGAAAAGAATTTACTCGATGAAGTGGATATCGTTTCGACGATTTTCGGTGGAAGTTTCACCGGCGCTTACTTTGCGCTGCACGGGAATCCTCCCTGGAGAGATTACGAAGATCATTTTCTCAATCGCAATGTCACGCTGGGTCTCTTCCTTGGCCTGGTCAATCCGCTCCATTGGCCGAAACTCGCCTCGCCGCATTACGACAGGATCGATATGGCGGCGGATTATTACGACAGGCTGCTATTCCACGGGCAAACGTTTGGCGACCTGGAACAGAAGCGCAGCAGGCCGTTCCTGATGGTCAACGCCACCGACATGTCGCTTGCGCGGCGGTTTGAATTTTCGCAGGACCAATTCGATTTGATGTCGTCCGACCTTTCGAGCGTTCCCGTGGCGCGAGCGGTGACCGCTTCGTCCGCTTTTCCTTTCCTTCTCTCTCCGCTCACGTTGAACAATTATGGCACAACGCAGAATGGTTACGCGTTGCCGGCGTGGGTGAAAGACGCGCTGGCCAACCGGCAGAAATATCCGCGCGATTACGCCGAGGGACTCGCCCTGCAATCTTATCTCGACGCCACGAATCGCCCGTTCGTGCATTTGCTCGACGGCGGATTGAGCGACAATGTCGGGTTGCGGGGGCCGTTTTATGCGCTCACGTCGAGCAAGCGGCCCTGGACCTTACTGAGTTTGCTCAACGGCACCATCAAACATCTGGTCGTTGTCACCGTCAACGCGCGCAATGGGACGCGGCCGGAATGGGACGGAAAGGAAAAAGCTCCCGGCGTCGGCGGCATGTTCAGCACTGTGGTCAACGGGCCGATGGGAAACTACTCCGAGGAAACGGTGCAGCAGATGATTGATCGTGCGAGCGAGATCAACGCCGAAAACCTGGAGGAGGCCGGCTCGTCGAGTCGCGCGAGAGATACGGCAGAGCTGAACAAGCTCAACGTCTATACCATCGAGGTGAATTTCCTGGATGTGAAAAACAAGGAGAAGCGCGAAGAGCTTTTGCGAATCGGCACCAGTTTCAATCTTTCGAAGAAACAAGTGAACCTGCTCCGCGCCACGGCGAAAGAACTGATCGCCGATTCTGACGGACTGAAAAAACTCCGCGCCAACTTGGCCAAACCCT
>JBDSIW010000167.1:0-2798 GCA_039917795.1 Verrucomicrobiota bacterium
ATGGTGGCGAGGACCTGGTGTTTGTTGTCGAGTTCAACCCGGAACATTGTTCCGGCAAGAACCGTAAAAATCCGACCTTCAACTTCAATGTGTTCTTCCATGCGCTAAATCATCCAGACGGCAGTTCCATCAAAAAGGTGACATCCATCATTTGTCCAACAGAAGCACCAAACAAAAGCGAGGCCAAGGTATAACCGAGGCCCCGCGTGAATTCAAATCTTAAGATTAATAACGGCCACGTCCACCGCCGCCGCCGCCTCCACCGCCGCCGTAATCACGGCGTCCACCACCACCGCCGCCACCGGGCGCGCGTTCTTCACGGGGCTTGGCAATATTAACGGTGAGAGCGCGACCATCGAGGTCGGTTCCATTCAACGCGTCAATTGCTTTTTGAGCTTCGTCAGCACTGCTCATTGTGACGAAGGCGAATCCGCGAGGACGGCCGCTCATGCGGTCCATCATCAGGTTGGTTTCGACAACAGTGCCGTGTGCGGCAAAGGTGTCCTGCAGTTGGTTTTCCGTGACATTGAAGGAAAGGTTTCCAACAAATAATTTCGTGCTCATGTGATCTTTTCTCTTACTAGACTAACCGTTCTTTCTCCAGACTGTTCCCGAGGATCGGGTCTAAAATCATCACTGAACCGGGTTCACTTGAAGATTTACCATGCCTTGAAAGTGACAAGCTATCTATCAGAAGGCGCTAACCTGCCTTAATCCCAAAGAATAGCAACCGATATTCTTAAGATATTCCCAATTGAAAAACGCCGCTGCGAAAGGACAGAATCCCGCTTGTCTGCAGGACTCCAATCGTTATTTTTTCGATCCAATGTCAGTCGTGGAGATGATTTTCCTTGCCGCTTCGGCGGGCGCGGCGGGGGCTATCAACGCTGTGGCCGGCGGCGGCACGCTCGTCACTTTCCCCACGCTGCTTTTCTTCGGCACGCCTCCTGTGATCGAAAACGCGTCCAGAACACTGGCACTCGTGCTGGGAACGGGCGGCAGCGTTGTTGGTTATCGGCGGCATCTCAAATCCATCAAAGCCTGGCTATGGCGTTTTGTTCCGTCAGCATCCTGGGAGGATTGATCGGAAGCGTATTGCTCACTCAAACGAGCGACAAAACTTTTTCAAAACTCGTTCCGTTCCTGATCCTTTTCGCGACGATCCTTTTCCTGATTCAAGGTTTGGTCCGGCGTTGCCTGGGAATCGGAAATACGATTCCCAATGGGAAAACTCACCGAATTTGGATGGCAATCGTCTTTTAGGTTACTGTCGCAATTTACGGCGGATACTTCGGGGCAGGAATCCGCATTCTGATGCTCGCTTCGCTCGGGTTTATCGGATTGAGCGACATCCATGAAAATGAATGCGCTCAAAACCGTGCTCAGTTCGCTGATTAATTTCGTCGCCGCGCTTTGGTTCGCCGCCGCTGGATTAATCAATTGGCCGAGAACCGGAATAATGACCGTTGGCGCGTTGGCAGGATATCTGATTACCGCAATCGGCCTGACGATCTCGGCACTCACCTTCTACAAGGAATTCTGGCACTGATCTTCACGCCAGGAGCTTCCCGATGATTTCTCCATGAACGTCGGTCAAGCGAAAATCTCGCCCCTGAAAACGGAAGGTTAGTTTCGTGTGTTCCAATCCGAGCAAATGCAAAATGGTCGCGTGAATGTCATGAACATGACAGCGATCCTCCACCGGACTGAATCCCAGTTCATCGGTCTGCCCGACCACTTGCCCGGCTTTCACTCCGCCTCCGGCGAACCACATCGTAAAGGAATCGATGTGATGGTTACGTCCAATCGAATCGCGGTTCTCGCCCATCGGCGTTCGGCCAAATTCACCGCCCCAAATGACGAGCGTGTCTTCCAGCATTCCGCGTTGCTTCAAATCTTTAATCAGCGCGGCGCATGGCTGATCCACTTCATGAGTAATTTTGTCGAACGACTTATCCAGATCTTCACCCGGGCCACCGTGGCTGTCCCAATTGGTGTGGTAAAGCTGCACAAAGCGCGAGCCGCGTTCGACGAGCCGTCGCGCCAGCAGGCAATTTCGCGCAAACGAAGGCCCACCTTCCTTAATGCCGTATAAATCCTTGGTCGCCTGGGTTTCGCTGGAGAGATCGATTAATTCCGGCGCGCTGCTTTGCATGCGATACGCCATTTCATAAGCGGAGATGCGTGTGCGAATTTCTTCGTCACCGGTTTCCACGAGACGTTTTAAATTCAAATCGCGAATTGCGTCGATCGTTTGCCGCTGGCGATTGGCGCTGACGCCAGCCGGATTGGTCAGATTCAAAATCGGCTCACCCTGTCCTCGCAAAGGCACGCCTTGGTAAGTGGTCGGCAGAAATCCGCTGGCCCAATTCACTGCGCCACCTCTTGGACCACGCGGACCCGACATCAAAACCACAAAGCCCGGCAAGTCCTTCGATTCGCTGCCAATACCGTAGGTCACCCACGACCCCATGCTCGGGCGCCCGAATTGGGACGAACCCGTGTTCATGAACAGCTTGGCGGGCGCATGATTGAAAACATCGGTCGCGCAGGAATGGACCAGCGAGATGTCATCGACGATTCCCGCGGTGTGCGGAAATAATTCTGAAACCCAGGCGCCGCTTTGTCCGTGGCGGGCAAATTTTCTTCGCGTGCCCAAAAGCTTGGGAGGATTTTTCGCGAACGAATCCATGAACGCGAAGCGTTTTCCTTTCAAATCGGAATCGGGAATCGGCTTGTCATTCAGCTCGACGAGTTTCGGTTTGTAGTCGAACAGCTCCAACTGGCTCGGGCCGCCC
>JBDSIW010000168.1:0-4268 GCA_039917795.1 Verrucomicrobiota bacterium
CCCGACACCACCGGAAAAATTGTCGCGCTGAAAGACTTCAAAGATGCGCCAGCGCTGCTGGTTTTGTTCATCTGCAATCATTGCCCGTACGTGAAGCACGTGCGCAGCGAACTGGCGGCCTTGGGCCGCGAGTATTCGGCCAAAGGCGCGGGAATCGTGGCCATCAATTCCAATGACGCGACGAATTATCCAGACGACAGTCCGGAAAAGATGAAGCTGGAAGCGAGATCGGCCGGTTACACCTTCCCGTATCTTTTTGACGAAACGCAATCGGTCGCCAAGGCCTACCGCGCCGCCTGCACGCCGGACATTTTCCTGTTTGATTCCAATCTGAAGCTCGTTTATCGAGGGCAAATCGATAAAAGCCGTCCGGGAAACGACGTTCCTGTGACCGGCACCGATCTGCGGTTGGCGCTTGATGCGGTGCTCGATGGTGGTGCAGTTTCGGAAAACCAAACCGCCAGCATCGGTTGTAACATCAAGTGGAAACCGGGTAACGCTCCCAACTATTTCAGATGATTGGATGCAAACCGTAAGTTGCATGATTCGTAAATCCACCAATTCAATATCCCAGTGATCTTTCTCGGCATCGAAATCGGCGGAACGAAACTTCAAATCGTTCTCGGCTCCAGAAGAGACGAAGATTCGGCGTCTCCGAAGTGGGAGATTACGGAGCGACTTCGCTCATCCGTCGCGGCAGAAGAAGGCGCGGCAGGAATCCGACGCCAGATCGAATCCACCCTCCAAAAGATTTTGCCCGCAAAGAAACTCAACGCCATTGGTGTCGGATTCGGTGGGCCGGTGGATTGGCGGACGGGCGCCATCGCCTGCTCGCATCAGATCAAAGGCTGGTCCGGTTTCGAAATGGGCGATTGGATTGGCGAACTCAGCGGCGTGGAGGTCTCGGTAGATAACGACGCGAATGTGGCGGCGCTCGGCGAGGCCATTTACGGAGCGGGCTCGGGTTTTCCCACGGTTTTTTACGTCACGCTTGGCAGCGGCGTTGGCGGCGGATTCGTGATCGATGGAAGAATTTTTCACGGGGCGTTGCCGGGAGAATCGGAGATCGGTCATCTTCGATTGGATAAAAACGGCCGGCTGGTCGAGTCGAGTTGCTCGGGCTGGGCCGTGGACAAAAAAATTCGCCAGGAAATCGCAGCGGATGCGAACTCCGCCTTGGCCAAACTCGCAGGGCATATCAACGGTGGCGAGGCGAAGTTTCTCCGCGCAGCCCTCGATCAAAATGATTTTGCAGCGCTGAGAATTCTGAACGACACCGCCGACGATCTGGCCTTCGCCTTGTCGCACGTGACCCATTTGTTTCACCCGGAAATCATCGTCCTGGGCGGTGGGTTATGTTTGGTCGGCGAACCGCTGCGCGCGGCGGTGGAGCGCTCGTTGCCCCAATTCCTGATGAGCGCTTTTGCTCCAGGCCCCAAAATTTCGCTGGCAAAGTTGGGAGAAGATTCCGTCCCGGTTGGAGCGCTGGAATTGGCTCGATTCGCCGTCGCCGCCCGCGTAGGCGACCGAGATTCCCTCTGAACACCTCCCGGACCTGCAAGGCGAACAAGGTGGGCGCCGACGCCATCCGATGCCAGCGCAACCAAACTTGAATTGCACCTCCCTTCACTACAATCTTCGCGAATGAACGATTGGATTTCCGACTACATCAAAACCCAAAAGGCCACCCTCGATTCCATTCCTGTGGAAGGCGTCGCCCGCATCATCAAAACGCTGCAACAGGCGCTCAAGGACGACCGGCAGATTTTCGTCTTCGGGAATGGCGGCAGCGCGGCCAACGCGTCACATTTCGTGACTGATCTTGGCAAAGGCTCGTCGGATAAAGTCGGCAAACGATTTCGCGTCCTCTCGCTCAACGACAACGTCAGTTGGATGACGGCCATTGGAAACGATTACTCTTACGAAGACGTTTTTGTGCAGCAGTTGGAAAATTACGGGCGCAATGACGACGTCGTTCTTTCCATCAGCGTCAGTGGCAATTCGCCCAATTGCGTGAAGGCGCTGGCCTGGGCGAAGAAGAACGGCTTGAAATCCATCGCCCTCATCGGCGCAAAACGGGGCGGCATGGCGGACATCGCGGACCAGACCATTGTGATCAACGACACTCATTATGGCCGCGTAGAGGACGCGCAAATGGCCATCTGCCATCTGCTCTGCTACGCGTTCATCGAAAATCCGCAGTGGGGAAAAGTTTAATGGTCTGCCAGAAATTTCTGGTGGCGAAAGGGACAAGTCTTCGATCACGAACGCGCAAGTGATCGTTCGTTTCGGCCCATCTGCTGGGGAATTTTTCAGGAAACTGCGCCGGGACGTTTGCAGAAATGAAATATACCGAAGCAGTCCAATTTCTTTACGACCTGCAGATGTTTGGCGCGAAGTTCGGGTTGGAGAATACTTTTAAACTCGCCGCGCTCGTTGGAAATCCACAGCACAAACTCCGCTTCATTCACGTCGCGGGCACGAACGGGAAAGGCTCCGTCTGCGCAATGTTGGAGAGCATTTATCGCGCGTCGGGATTGCGCGTCGGGTTATTTACTTCGCCGCATCTGGTTTCCTTCGCGGAACGCATTCAGGTCAATCGCCAGCTTATCAGTGAGAGTGATGTTGCCCGCCTTGTTGCCGAGTTGACGGAAGATGCATCGAAGATGGGGCGCGTCAGTCAGGTTCAGCCGACGTTTTTTGAGTTCGTCACCGTGATGGCTTTAAAATATTTCGCCGAGCAAAAATGCGATCTGGTCATTTGGGAAACCGGGATGGGAGGACGGCTTGATGCCACGAATATCGTCACTCCGCTCGCCAGCGTGATCACGAACGTGCAGTTCGATCACGAAAAGTGGCTGGGAAATACATTGGCGCAAATCGCCGCGGAAAAAGCAGGGATCATCAAATTCGGCATCCCGGTGATCACTGCGGCAAGTGAACCCGATGCGCTGGAGGTGATTGTCAAAACTGCTCGCGAAAGGAATTCTCCGCTGACGCCGGTTGGTTTTGCCGAAACGAAAACTCCGCCACTCGATAAAATTAATCTTTCGCTGTTGGGCGAACACCAGCGCCTTAACGCCGCCGTGGCGATCGCGACAACGCGCGTTCTCAACTCAGCGATTCCCGTTTCTGAAAAAGCGATTTACGACGGACTTTCGGAAGTGCAATGGCCCGGACGCCTCCAGCAGATCCAAACGAAACATGGCCAGACGATTTTGCTGGATGGCGCGCACAATCCGTCCGGCGCAATGGCTTTGCGCGAGGCGCTTGCGAGATATTTTCCAGGAAGGAAACCGACGGTCATTCTCGGAATTTTGCAGGACAAGGAGTGGTCGGTGATTTGCGAAATCCTTGCGCCAATGGCCGGGAAATTCCTGGTCGTTCCGGTAAGCAGCGCGCGCACGAGCGCCCCGCGGGATTTGGCGAGCGCCATTCGCCGGACAAATTCAGGCGCAAACACCGTGGCGTTTCAAGTGTTGGCGCAGGCGCTTGAAGCAACGGCTCAGGATTCTTTCGTCGTCATCACCGGCTCGCTTTATTTGGTGGGTGAAGCGCTCGAATTATTGCAGGTCAACAATCGTGTCGCGCCGAATGAGCGCGGATTGAATGAGTGGAGCGTCGCACCTGCCAGAAAACCAGCGACGTGAAAACTCAAGGATTTCGTCCACCTAATCTTCGACGGATAATCTCGGGGTCTTGGCGAAGATCCAAAACGCCAGCGACGATGATTCGCCGACCCTCAATCGAATAAAAAATTCCATAGGGAAAACCGGGGACGAGCAAACGGCGATAAATTTCGTGGAACACTGGCGCAATCTCTGGAAATGTGCGAAGACGCCCGAAAGCCAAATCCAGATGGCGCATGAAAATTTCGCCGCGACTCGGCTGATACTCCTCGTAAAATGAAAACCCCGCCTGAATATCAGCATCGGCTGAAAATAAGAAAACAAGCTCACTCACGGGCGAGTCGTGCCGAGGATGCGTTGTTGGATCGCTTCCCATGAGGTGACTTGGCTCGGATCGCGCCGATACGCTTCCATGCGACGATCCAGTTCGGCGATTTGCTCACGCGAAACAGGAACCGCGGTCGGATGAGCCGCCAAATCATCCCAAAGCTCCGTGACGAGAAGAAGTTTCTCTGCAGGCGAGAGGTTGTTCACGTCAGGAATGGTTTCGAGAATCATAGCTGAAAGATACTTATTCCGGGCTTCCCGGCAAGCGTGTTCCATGGCGCAAGCGCTTGAAGCAACGGCTCAGGATTCTTT
>JBDSIW010000169.1:0-2659 GCA_039917795.1 Verrucomicrobiota bacterium
CGCTCAATCCGGTGCATGAGATCTTCCTCAACCTGCGCGAGGCGCCGCAGCCGGATCAACTCGCAGCGCTCAGCTTCGAGGGCGCGTCTCCACAATTGACGGGTGGCAATCAGTTGTTCTCGATCCGGGCTCCAGCCCAAAACGTCCGCGAGGCTGTCGTTCAGGTGACAAATTCGTTCCTCATACAAGCTCTTGACCTTCTTCAATGAAGCCTCGTTCAGCGGTTCTTCAAAGCCCAGCTTGTTGATCAAGTCCAGGGCGGCTTGGGCAATTTTCAGTCGTGCCTGCCGCTCGAGTTCGAAGTCAGATTTCTCCCGCAAACCGAGCCACCGGACGAGAATTGGCAACGACAATCCTTGTAAAACCAAGGTCGAGAGAATGACGCAAAATGTCAGGAACATCACCAGATTGCGCTCAGGGAATGGACGGCCGTCGAGCGAAGTGGGTAAAGCGAGCGCGGCCGCGAGCGACACGACCCCTCTCATCCCGCACCACGAGACGATCGCAATATGGCGCCAGGGAGGAGTGGGATCGCGAGCTGCGAGGCTTTTGCTCATCCAGCGGGGCAGCCAGGTCCCGGGAAAAACCCAAAGCGGTCGGACCAGGATCACGATTGCACTGGTCGCTGTGCCGTACCACGCCAACTCGCGGAAAGTGTATTTGCTCCCGAGACCTTGCAGTACCTCTGGCAGTTGCAGTCCGATCAGAATAAACACGACGCAATTCAACAAAAAAATCCACGTGTCCCACACCGCGCGCGCCGTCAGCCGGGTGGTGGCGCTGAGAAGTTCGGGAGCTTTCCATCCGCCGTATAAGCCCGCTGCGACGGCCGCGAGCACGCCAGAAACATGGAGGCGTTCCGCAGGCAGATACGCAATGTAGGGAGCGAGCAATGACAGGGTGATGAGCAGCGATTCATCCTTCAGCAATTCAGCGACTTTGCTCAACACCACTCCCGCCGCCAAACCGATCGCCAGCCCGCCGGTCGCGATCCAAAGAAAATGAAATGTTGCCTCGCCGGCGGAAAATGTTCCCGACGCCACGGCAGCGATGGCGAAACGCAAGGCCACCAGACCGGTTGCGTCATTTACCAGACTTTCGCCTTCCAGCACGGTCACGACACGTTTTGGCAACCCCACTTGTTTGGCAATGGATGTGGCTGCGACGGCGTCGGGCGGGGAGACAATGGCACCTAGAGCAAAAGCGACTGCGAGCGGGATGGCGGGAATTAACGCGTGAACCGCCCACCCCACTACCAGGGTGGTGAACAAAACAAGCCCGACCGAGAGGAAAAGAATGGGGCGCAAGTTGGCTTTGAAATCATGGAGCGATGTGAACCACGCAGCGGCGTAAAGCAACGGCGGCAGGAAAAGCAGAAACACCACGTCAGGATGGATTCGCAGCGCAGGCAAGCCGGGAATCAAGCTGATGCACAACCCGCCAATCACGAGCGCGATCGGGTAGGAAATTTTCAGCCGCCTCCCGAGGAGAACGACGCCAATTACTGCGCACATGAGAAGAACAAACGCTTCAACTGGTTTCATCGCTTTGGGTGGAGTGAAATCATTTCATGACATCGACGTTCGCCGATTTCTTTCAAACGAATGGGATGAGCGTGATCGATTTCAGGCGTGGATTAGTAATAGAGCGACTCAGCAGGCAGGGCACAAATCTAGAAATTCGTGGAAGCTGGTACTGAGGACTGATAACATCGCCTGCGTAAATGCCTGATAACGGACCGCTATGGCAAATGAATTTCCACTCGAAACCGAAACCTCGCCGGATGGTGCTCGAATCCCGAAAAAGGTCATTTCTGTTTTAGCGGCTCGATCTCCACTCCTCGCAAGTTGGGATTGGAAGCGCATCAGCGAGTTGAATCAAATCGAATGCGCCAAGAGACGTTCTCAATTCGGCTACAATTCGGAGACCAGCGGGCGGGTGAAAGATGACTGGGGCGCGAGTAATCGGCGCGATCTGACGCTTCCAGAAGCGTTCAATCTTCTTCGCTCCTGCAATCGGCTGGCGCCATTCCATTTCTCAAATGAGACAACTTTCGCCGAAATCGCCCGTCTTGTTACTGAAATGTCCCTTGCTGACCTCCCGCGAACCCGACGCCGTGCGGCAGGACTGCTCGGGGTAGATTATGTGTCCAGAGATCTTGACCAGAAAACCTTGATATTGGAGCTGGAGGCTTTGACCGGACCACTCAAATTTGAACCTGGCGATCGGGTGCGCACCTTCAAGGGCTCGATGCACGGAACGATCCTGGGCTTGTTTCCCGATGGTCGTTTGGCTTGGT
The DNA here is from genome assembly GCA_039917795.1 of Verrucomicrobiota bacterium. GTDB lineage: Bacteria > Verrucomicrobiota > Verrucomicrobiia > Limisphaerales > CANJXF01 > CANJXF01. The sequence goes on from JBDSIW010000169.1 coordinate 2,300, forward strand.
TAACTGATTCTGGTGCGGAACTCGTTTCATCGCCGGAGGCACTGCTGATCGAAGGAAGAAAATGAATTCGGTTCCAGTGAAGCAAAAAAAAGTAATTTTGCTCTTGTTATTTTGTTGAGTGTCTTATATTTTGACATTGTAAGACAAAATGAAGGTCAAAATTATGGACACTATGAAAATCAAACTTTTCGCTTCGGCGGTCGTCTGCTCTGTTTCATTGATCATCGGACAAAATGCGCAAGCTATTCCGACTTCAATTGCTGGGATTATTTCCTTTTCCGGAACGGCGACCACTGACACTGGGAGTTTTCTAACGGCAACACGATTTACGCAATTTGATCAAGTTGTTGTGGGAACTCC
>JBDSIW010000170.1:0-2829 GCA_039917795.1 Verrucomicrobiota bacterium
CGCTTGCTTTCCGCCAAGTTGCACAGTTGAAAAAGATTTTCGCGGCGGAACGCGTGCCCGTCGAACTGGTGTGGCTGGCGGAAGTCGAGTCGTCCTTCGATCCGAAGGCGCGCAGTCCGGTCGGCGCGGTCGGGTTGTTTCAACTGATGCCGGTCACGGCGCGAAGCCTCGATCTTTCCGTGGGCTTGTTGCAGGACGAGCGATTGAACCCCGAGAAAAGTTCACGCGCCGCAGCGCATTACCTCAGGCAACTTTATACGCGCTTCGGCGATTGGCGCCTGGCGCTCGCCGCCTACAACGCCGGTGAAACCCGCGTGGCCGCCCTTCTGAAAAAGCAGAACGCCCGGACTTTCGATCAAATCGCCAACCGCCTTCCCGCCGAGACGCAAATGTACGTTCCGAAGATCGAAGCGGTCGTGCGCAAACGGGAAGGGCGTTCGCTGGCCGACTTGAAATTGCCAAAGTGAATTTCAACGCATAGTCAGCACGATCAATCCCGCCGTCACCAGTGTGGCGCCCACCAGTACATTCCACGTCATCGGTTCCTTGAGAATCAGAAACGACAAGGCCAGCGTCACCAGGATGCTTCCTTTATCGGCAATTGAAACGAACGAAACGGTCCCGACTTTCATGGCGCGATAATAAAAAATCCATGAGAGGGACGTCGTCACGCCGGACAAAAGAAGGAGCAGCCAGCTGCGGCGCGTGAGTTGGGAGAGTTCGCCCAGACGATGACCGGCCAGCGCGTTAATCCAGATAAAAACGAAGACCATCGCAGTGCGGACAGTCAGGCCGAGATCCGGGGCAATTTCGCGCAGGCCCGCCTTTGCCAGCACGGAGGTTAATCCGGCAAAGAGGGCGGATAAAAAGGCGAGGAGCTTCCAGTTTTCCATGGGCGCGAAAGCCGCGGCAAAAACGCGGCACGACTCGGGCCCGGCCAAATTATTTGGTCGGCGAATAATCCGTCGGCGCGAGGAACACAGAGTTGACGCCATCCTTCACGGTCAGCGCGCCGGCCGCTTCGCTTGCTTCTTTCGCGGCGGTCCAGGCCGGGTCCTTGCGAAATGCGTCGAACGAGGCCTTGGCGGCATCCTGCGATTTGTGGGCGAGGAAATAAACCAGCGTGGTGTCCGCCTCTTTCTGGTCCGGCATTTTGTGAAAGTAGACCCAGTTCTTCATGCCGTGCTTCTTGAAGAGGTCCACGGTGTGGTCGCGAAAACGCGAATCGAGGTTGGGCAGTTTCCCGGCGGGCGTCGTGTAAGTGCGCATTTCAAAGACGCCGCCCTTCGAAAAATCTCCTGTTTTGATAGCGGGAGAAAAATCGGTCGATTGCAAAAAAATCTGATCCACCTTGGCGACCAATTTGCCGTTCGCCTCGCTGGCTTTGGCGGCCGCTTTCCAATCAGGATCGGCGCCGAAAGCTTTCCACGAAGTTTCCCGCGCTTCGCGGCTCGGGTAGGCCAGCAGATAAATCAGCGTGTTGTTGGTATTATCGATGGGCACGAAGTAGCCGATGTTTTCAATACCATGCTTCTTGAAGAGGCCCATGGTGTGATCCCGGAAGCGCGCATGTAAGTCGTCCAGCTTTCCAGGAGGCGCGTAGTAAGTGCGCATTTCGAAAACGCGAGTGTCGGCTGCATCCTTCGCAGGGCTGGAACCGGGGAGCGCGAAGGCCATAGTCAAAGCGAGTAACGAGGCGAAGCAAAGTCGAGTCATGGATGGATTGCGCCGAAGTGCAGGAACGGAGTCAATGCAAAAGAATTCTCCGTGCGAATTCGGGCCACTCGGAATTACTCCAAGCCGTTCTCGGATCAACGCCTTGGCGCTTTCTCAAATTCGGCCATCGCTTTCGGCATGAACGCTTTTAAATCTTCGACGCGATGGCTGTGGGAGGGATGCGTCGAGGCGAACTCCGGCGGTTGGGAGCCGCCCGAGTTGGCCATGCGTTCCCAAAAAGTGATCGCTTCGTGGGGATCATAACCGGCGCGGGCCATGTAAATGAGCCCCATCTCGTCCGCTTCCGTTTCGTGATCGCGGCTGAACGGGAGCAACACACCGAACTGCGCGCCCGCCCCGAGAGCGGCCATCACGGCGTAACGCTTTTGCGGATCCATGTCGGTCATGGAAAAGCTTGCGCCCGTCATCAGCGTCTGCGTGAGGCTGGAGCGCAGTAATCGTTGGGAACCGTGCCGGGCCACAGCGTGGGCCATCTCGTGCCCCATCACCGCCGCGAGGCCCGCCTCCGTTTTCGTGTAGGGCAAAATGCCGGTGAAGACCGCGATCTTCCCGCCGGGCAAACAAAATGCGTTGGCCTGCTCGCTGCGAATCAAACTCACCTGCCACTCGAAATCCTTGGCCGCATCACCGGTCGCGCGCGCCAGACGTTCCGCCACGCGCACCACCATGTCATGCTCGCCGCCGCTCGAGATGACTTGGGATTGGGACAAAACTTCGCGATAACTTTGCAATCCGAGTTGCTGCTCCTGGTCGGAGGATAAGGCGACGCGGGTCTTTTTTCCCGTCTCGGGATTGATGACTTTTTCCGCGCCGCAGTATTGGAACATCATGACCACGGCAGCGATGAGGATGGGGAATATGGCGAGGTGCGAACGTTTCATAATATTTTTGGGTTATATTTTTTGCTCAAAATTTTAATCTCATTTGTGACGAAGAGTTCCGTTCTCCTCTTTTTTCTTCCAGCGCAGATAGCCACGGCAATTGAAGGCAATGAAAAAGAAGAGGAGAGCACGCTGGCAATGCTGACGGTCACCAGACAAAAAATCAGCCAGGCGGCGCTGATTGCAAACGCCGAGGACGGAACCGGATCTT
>JBDSIW010000171.1:0-4625 GCA_039917795.1 Verrucomicrobiota bacterium
CGGCCCGATATATTCGCTCTGCGGCCGGATCAACCGGTTGTCCTGAAGCTGTTCAAGCACATGTGCTGTCCAGCCGCTGGTTCGGGCAATGGCAAAAATTGGCGTGAACAGATCAGTCGGGATGTCGAGCGAGTAATAGACTGTGGCGGAATAGAAATCCACATTCGCATTAAGGTGTTTCTCCGCGAGCATGATCTCCGCGATGCGGTCGCTCATCTGGATCCATTTCGGCTCGCCCAGTTTCGCGCTGAGAACCTGCGCCATCTGTTTCAGGTGCGGCGCGCGCGGATCGAGCGTTTTGTAAACGCGATGGCCAATGCCCATGATTTTTTTCTTTTGCGCGAGGCATTCGTGCACGTAGGCGTCCACTTTATCAAGGCTGCCAATTTCCTGGAGCATTTTGATGACGCCCTCGTTGGCGCCGCCGTGCAGCGGGCCCTTTAAAGTCCCGATCGCGCTGGTGATCGCAGAATACATGTCGCTCAAGGTGGCAATGGTCACACGCGCGGAAAAGGTCGAAGCATTCATCCCGTGGTCGGCATGAAGCACATAACAAAGGTCCAGCGTGTTTTCTTTTTCCTTTGAAGGTTTTTCGCCATCCACAAGGTAAAGAAAATTTGCCGCCTCGCCCAGAGAATCGTCGGGAGGCAACAACGACTTGTCCTGGCGCGCCCGATGAAAATAGGCCATCGCCATGGGAATGCGGGCAATAATGCGGATGGCTTTTTCACGCTGCGCATCCAGCGAATCGTTGTCGCAATCCGGATCGAAACAGCCGAGCGCCGAAACGATCGTGCGCAACGAGTGCATGGGCGGAGTGGTCTTGGGCAGCTTCTTGATGATGTCAATGACCCCTTGCGGCAAATCGCGTTCTTCCGCGAGCCGCATCTTGAGATTGGTCAGTTCCTTTTGGCTCGGCAAATGCCCGTAATGCAGCAGATGGATAACCTCCTCGTAGGAAACTTTCCCGGCCAGTTCATTTATGTTGTAGCCGCAATAAATCAGTTCGCCAACATCGCCTTTGACGTCGCTGAGGCGGGTGCTCGCGGCGACGATTCCTTCCAGGCCTTTGCCAGCCAATTGTGATGGGGATGTAGTCATGCAAAAACTTTCGTCCAACCCGAAAAATACGTCGGGGCAATCTAGGTAAGGCGTTTCGGGGCGTCAACGGTTTTCCCTTTTTTGCGAAGGCAAAATTGAAAAAACGGTCGCCGCAAAATGAATCAGCCGAAAAGCTGTTTCAATTCATTCGCGACGCGCGCCACAGAAAGTCCGGCCAATCCAGACGCGCTGCGCAGGATTTTTATTTTCGCACTCGGCGGCCGCCAGATTTCCTCGACGGTATCGCCCCACAAGACGAGGCCCGGGAGGCCCAGCGCCGCGGCAAGGTGGGAGATGCCGGAATCGTGGCCGACGAAACCCGCGCAGCTTTGCAGACGCACCGCCAGGTCAACCAAGGCCAGGTTCTCAGCGATGTCCAAGCGTTCCCTTGGAATCGAGCGGCCTAAAAAATCGAGGCGCGACGATTCTGCTTCTCCGCCGACCAGAAGAATCGGATGGTCCGTTTCGGCCAGGGTTGTCTCGATCAATTCCGCCCAAAAATTCGCGGGCCAGTTTTTTCGCTCGCTGCCACTGCCGGGATGAAAAGCCAGCTGTTTGTCGGAACTCGCGATTCCTTTTAGAGACAACTTCGGGATTTCCTCGGCCTCAAAAATGGCGAGCCGTTCGAGCGGCTGGAGAAATACCTTCGTGGCATGGACTTTTTGTTTCTCGTCGGGACGATGCGGGCCGGCGATGAATTGCGCCCGGGAACAGCTCGCCACGTTGATTTGAAAAATTTTGTCCGGGTCGTAGAGATACGAAATGATGATGTCGAAGCTGGAGAAATATTCGCAGAGTTCATCAGATAATTCTCCGCCGCGCGCAAAGAAACGGGCGAGCGGTTGGGCTTCGATGGAACGGGCGCGTTGGACGAGACCTCCTGCCACGGCGAGGTCCGCGATGTGAGGATAGCCCAGCACCTCGAGATGGGCCTCGGGAAATTCCGCGCGCAACGCCGACAGCACCGGAAAGGTCAGGATAAAATCCCCAATTGCCCCGCCGCGAATCACCAGGATCTTTCCGCGCGTTGGCATTGCACGCTCGCCGTTAGAGCGGACGATCTTTGATGCCCATTTTCTTCCGCATCTCGGCGTCGAGTTGTTCCCGGCGCTTGCGTTCCATCTCGCGGATTTCAAATTCTCCCTGCTTAACGCCAGAGAGTTTGTCCCGCTCGGTGGCCGCAACCAGCGCGGCCGCTTCCGGCGTGGGCAAGACCGTCGGGCGGAGCAAAACAATCAATTCGACGCGGCGCGTGGTGTCGCTCGAGCTGCGGAACAGAATTCCCAAGCCAGGAATGTCCTTCAAATAAGGCACGCCGGTTTTCGATTTGTTCTTACTCGTGCTGATGAATCCGCCCAGGATAATGGTCTCGCGATCGCGCACGGCGACCTTGGCCGAAGCGGATCGCTCTGTGGTAGTGGGGACCGAATTCCCATCGATTTGCACGCTGGTTCCAAGCTGTTGAATATTCTGCTGAATATCCATCACCACAAGTCCGTCGGGGTTGATCAATGGAAGGACATCCAACGTAATGCCGACGCGCTTTTCCTGATATTGCGAAGTGCTCCCACCATTGAAATTTCCAAACGAAGTGCCGGTAATATAAGGGACGGTGTCGCCGATGAATAACGTCGCCGGTACCGCGTGTGATGTCTGGATTCGTGGACGGGATAAGACATTAATCCGGCTGTCGTTGGCCACTGCGGTGAAGGCAATATCCAGGTCATTTCCAAAGCTGCCAAAGTAACTGAAACCACTTGCCAGATTCTGAATGCCCAAGGCACTTAAACCGTTTGTCCCGCTAGTGGGAGCACTCTGTCCATTATTGACGCCGCCAGCTCCTGTAAAGCTTCCGGTCCGCTTCGGCTGCTGCAGATAACTTAGGCCCACCGTTTGTCCGTTATCGAGCGACACTTCCATGATAATCGCTTCGATCAAGACCTGCGCCAGCACCACGTCGAGACGGGCAATAATATCCTTGATCATCGTCATGTCCTGATCGTTGGCGAACACGAGCAATGAATTGGTGCGTTCGTCCGCGATAATTTTTGCGTTGCCGATCACCTGAAAATCTCCACCACCCGCCGCGATTCGACTGACGATATTATTCAGGTTTCTTTGAAACGCGCTTCGGCCGGTCGTGCCAGTCGAGCCCAAACCTGATTGCCCGGGGATGCCATTCTGCTGCTGCTGTTGACCCTGAAATTGATTGCCGCCCACCGCGCCACCCGGCTGAAAGCCGCCCGGCGTTACACCCGCGCCGCGCGTGTTGCTGCGTCCCACCGATACGCCCGGCCCGCTGGCCGTTAAACTCCCCAGCACTTGGGAAATGTCCGACGCCAACGCGTACTTGATCGGGATGACCTCGGGCTTTACTTCCAACGGAGTGACCACGTCGATCTGCTTGATCACTTCCAGCATCCTTTTAATGTTTTCCGAATAGTCCCGCAGAATCAGCGTATTGCTGGTCGGGAGAAGAATGATGCTGGCGGGGGTCTTGGCGAAATATTGAATCGCCTGTTGCACTTCCTGCCCGTTGGCCGCCTTCAATTGGACGATTTGCGTCACGTACTCACCAGCTTCGCGGAGCTTGCCGACTTCTTTGTCAGAAAACTTTCCCCCCGCAGTGCCTGACTCCGCCGCTGGAACGACTTTGGCAAACTTATCTCCGATCGGGATCAAAGTGATGTTGTTCATGGCGAAGATCGCTTCCATCGCCGTGATCGCTTCGGTCTTGGTCAAGTCACCTTGCGTCTTCAACGTAATCGGAAGCGTCGAAACCAGGGTGGGTGCCCGCAAAAGTGTCCGACCCACCAGCTGGGAATAAATGTCCAGGATTTGGTCCAAAGGCATTCCTTGATAATTATAGGTGATGGTAGCCACTTCCCCGGCGTCGTTGGTGCGGAGCGGGGCTCTCGGGGCAGCGACTGGCGGGACCGTGGAAATGCTGGGGACGCCAGGAACGGCTGCGGGCGGCGGAACCGGCGTGGTGATGGCCGAAGCGGCATTGGTGGTGGAAATGGATGCGGCAGGGTTGGCGTTCGGGCCGATCAAGGGAACGGCGGTCGAGACCGCTGCATTCGTGGTGAGAGGCCGAGTGGTGCGCGCCGGGAGAACGATCGCATTCGTGTTCGTCGCTCCGCGCAATGGCACGTTCCGGCGCGGAACGGGAAAAACCGGCGGCGTGGCGGCGGGATTCGTTTGCGCGTGGCCAGCGGCGGTGACCAGCAGAGCTAGGAAAAGAAAATAAAAAGTTTTCACAGTAGAAATCATTGAGTTCACGGTTTTTTAACACCCGGAGCAGGCGGTTTGAGGGTTGCCGCCGCCGCTTTCGCCGCGCGCGCCGTCGGTTTTTTCTGGTAATTTGCGCTGAGCGTAATGCGGCCCTGCAGGCGGTAGCGATTCTGGTCGGCCGGTTTTAAATCCAAATCGCGCACCCGGATCATGGAACTGCCGGAGCCAATGTTCAGGAGAAAATCAACCAGTTCTTTCTCGCCTGTGTTCACGGAAATTTGAATCGACTG
>JBDSIW010000172.1:0-9717 GCA_039917795.1 Verrucomicrobiota bacterium
AGCGGCTACCACGCGGTGCCAGACCTTCGGGGTAAACGCCCCCGTGCCATTGTAGCCACCGCTGCCCTGGCCGAAGTTGTTGCCCTGCCAGAACAGGTCGCCGTCGTCCGTGTTATCCAGCGAGGCGCCAATGTTAATCAAGGAGGCGGCGCCGGTGCCGGAGTCGTTGACCATGACGTCCATGATCAAAGTGTATTGATTGACTTTCGTGCCGCCACCGTTGGGGGCGATGCCGTGGGTCATGATGTAGCCGAGGTTGCGGCTGCCGGGACCGGTGTCACCCGGCACCTGCATCACGTTAGCGACCTGGCCGTTGATGTCGGGAATGCCGAAAGAAGTGGTGGTCCCGAAAGTGGTTTGGTTTGGATTGCTGCCCGTGCCGCCGTTGTCGTAGGCGGGATTTATGTATTGGAGTGGGTTGCCCACAGTGGCCCCTAAATTACCAAAGTCGAAGTCCCATTGGCCGGCGACTTGAGTGCTGGACCCGCCCGCGACGTTGACGGCGAACGCCCAAGAGTTGGTGTAAAAGGCGGCGTTGGAATCCGCGTACACCAGACGTACTGCATTGTTAGCCGAGGCCCAGTTCCCGTTGGGGGCGTATTTGATGGTCGTCTTGTTGCCGATTTTTGAAAGGGTCTGGGGTATGACAGTTACGCCGTTGACGGAAAGTTGAACGTTCCCCGTGTTGACCGTGGCGGTGCCGTCAAAGAGGGTAACCACGATCTGTGCGGCCGAGCCGTTGCCAGCGGAACCCGGCGACGGAACAATATCAGCAATATACGGTGAATTGAATACTGCGTTGGTGGAGGAACGGTAGGCGAGTGGTGTGGTGGACTGCGTCGTGTCGTTGATCAAATAGCGAGCCGTAGTGTTGGTATCGACGAGGTAGAACAACAAGTTCGCACCCAGCCCTTGCTGCCAATGGAGCAGGCGGAACGGATACGCGCCCCGTACTGGTACAACCACCTCGATCTGGTTTTCAATATATTGGTTGCCGCTAAATGGGGCGGTTCCCGTCGTGCGCTTAAACTCTCCGATCTTGGTGGCGAAAAAGTCGCGCGGATTCGCGCCCACATAAATCGCGACACCATCATCGTCATTCGCGTCGGTGCGATCGGCATTTGCGCTGATCGCCAGTGTGTAAACTCCCGGATCGAGAACCAGGAGCGCGACTGATTCATCGGCGAACTGCGTGGTTTCGCCTTCCTGCCCCGGGATGCCAGGGAAAAGGTCGGTGGTGAATCCCGTCCCGACCGGAATTCCGTCCGTGTCTTTGGGTTCGATTGGAACAGCGTCTCGTTCAAAGCTGACGAAATTCTGGAAATAAGCCCCGCCAGATTGCGGTCCAGGGAATGCGAGGTTCGAGATGGTGATGCCTCCAGCATCAGTGAGGATGCCGTTAATTTGGCGGGAAGCGCGGATCAGGCTGTTAGCGACAATGTTAGTGGCGCTGGCTTGCGCGGTGCGCACGGTGAAGCCCCGGTTGCTGACCGAGTTGGTGGGCAATGCCGCACTGGACGGCAGCGTGACCGCACCTTGCACGCGGGCGGTCAGGGCGGTGATTGCCATCATTCCGGCAATGCAGTGGATTAAACGACGGTTGGTTTTCATGATGTTCTCGTGTTGGTTGCTTGTTTTTCTCTCCACCGATGAACAGCGCTTCTTGCGCGAATTCATTTGGGAGGGGCGACTGGTAGCTTCCAACTATTCAGAACAATTCACCATTAAGGCAATTCAAATCGGAGAAAAATTGGGTCAAGCAAACTGGGGAGGGGAATTTCAATGCACAAATCTTTGTAAAGATGACCTGTCCGCATCGCAAGCGATATCCCGGTCAAGCTCCGGTTTTGCCGATGCCGGGATTAGGCAGCACCCGGCTGCTGGCCGGCGTGGTCACGGAATATTGAAATCCTTGATCGGTGCCCGCCGCGCCGTAGCGCCCTTTTTTATCGAGCGCCACAAAATTAATGCTGAGGTTCGCGCCTTTGGGCTCCGTGCGCATAATGCGCTGGATGACCTGCGCGCAGGCTTCGTGCGGCGGCAGTCCCTGCCGCATCAATTCCACTATGAGAAACGATGCACAATAGCGCATCACGTTTTCGCCGAGACCGGTCGCCCCGGCTGCGCCCACCTCGTTGTCCACATACAATCCGCTCCCAATGATGGGCGAGTCGCCCACGCGTCCCGGCAATTTTCCGCTCAATCCACTCGTTGAGCAGCCGCCGGCAATATTGCCATTGGCTCCCAGCACCAGCAGCGCAATGGTGTCGTGATTACCGGGTTTTTTTTCCCGCGCGCCAATGCGTTGTTTCGCTTTTTGCTGTTGCCATTTTTCGTTAAGCTCGCGGGAATTGACTGGCACTGACTCCAACCCTTCCTCCAGGGAGAACATTTTCGCGCCCTCGCCGACCAGCAGGACGTGCCGTGTCTTTTCCATCACGCGCCGTGCCGCAGAGATGGGATGGCGAATACCCTCAAGCGCGGCCACGCTTCCGGCTTTATGATCCGGTCCATTCATGATGCACGCATCGAGCTGCACCACGCCCGCCGCGTTCGGGCTGCCGGAAAGGCCGACCGACGGATTGCCCGCGTCGGATTCGGTCACCCAGATTCCCTGTTCCACCGCGTCCAGGATCGTGCCGCCGTTGAGCAATATTTTTAACGCGGCGTCATTCGACGCCTTGCCGAATGGCCAGGTGGATACAATCAATGGAACTTCGCCCCGCTCCTCCTTCAATTCCGCTGCATGGCCTGCCCTGGTGGTGGAAGCAGCGACCACTCCGAGCGCCGCGTGATTGAGGAATTTTCGGCGTGTCATAGGTTCTGAAAAAATAGTTTTCTCCAAGGATGCAGTCGTCCAGGCAGTTCCCCGGCGCTGCGGAAGGATCCTTGAATTGCCCGCCGTCTCCGTCAATCCCTCTTTTGCAATATTTGCTTTGAAGAATTTCATAGCGACGGGCTTTCGTGGTCTTAGCAAATAAAACTTGCCGACGAATCGGCAGCCTCCAAAATCCAGCCGCATTCCTTAATTCAACAAAATCTTTTATGGGAAAAATTTACAACAACATCGTTGAAACGGTCGGCCACACCCCGCTGGTGAAATTGAACAAAGTCACCGCCGGCCTGGAGGCGACGATCCTGCTGAAGTGCGAATTTTTCAATCCGCTCGGCAGCGTCAAGGATCGCATCGGCATGGCCATGATCGAGGACGCCGAACGCAAGGGCATTTTGAAAAAGGACACCGTGATCGTCGAGCCGACCAGTGGCAACACCGGTATTGCGCTGGCGTTCGTCGCGGCTGCCAAGGGTTATAAATTGATTCTCACCATGCCGGAAACGATGTCGCTCGAACGACGCACCTTGCTCGCAATGCTCGGCGCTAAACTCGTTCTCACACCCGGCACTGAAGGAATGAAGGGCGCGATCGCTCGCGCCGAACAGATCGCCAAAGAGACGCCGAATTCCTGGATCCCGCAGCAGTTTGAAAATCCGGCCAATCCGGAAATCCACAAGAAAACCACCGCCGAAGAAATCTGGGCTGACACCGATGGCAAAGTTGATTTTCTCGTCTCAGCTGTCGGGACGGGTGGAACGATCACCGGCTGCGTGGAAGTTATTCTCCCCCGCAAAGCGTCCTTCAAAGCCGTCGCGGTCGAGCCAAAAGATTCTCCAGTGATTTCCCAGACCCTTGCCGGGCAGGCGATCAAACCGGGTCCGCATAAAATTCAAGGCACTGGAGCAGGGTTCGTCCCGAAGAACCTTCATCTGAAGGACAGCCATGGCAACGCGCAGATCACCGAATGCATCCAGGTTTCCAATGACGATTCATTCGCCATGGCCCGCCGCCTGGCGAAGGAAGAAGGATTGCTCGTGGGTATTTCGACCGGCGCGAACGTGGTGGCGGCGATCGAATTGGCGAAGCGCCCAGAGAACAAAGGCAAGATGATTGTGACCATCGCCTGTTCCACTGGGGAACGCTATCTCAGCACTCCGCTCGCGGCGGATGCGAAGGCGGAAGTCGGGGGTTAAGAGCCGAATTTTAACCGTTCAGTCGTCGTCGGGGAAAATTTAACACGAGCAGCGGACGGGTTGCTGGTTTCTGCGGCTTCCAGATATCCAGAGATGTAATTAGACCAGCAACCCGTCCGCTGCTCGTGTTTTGACTTCAACCCCGGAAAAGTCGGATACATTAATTCCCCGCGCACTCCGGATATCCGGCCTTCCACCACCTTCCTTCCACCCGATGCGAAGAAGGAAACTGATTTTGACATCTCACCCAGGCCTGTCCCAGGTCGAGGTGGAGAGGGGATTTAAAAAATGTCACGAAATGGAAAAATTGCGCGGCTTCCCAAACACATTCACGATATGGTGGGAGAGAAGCTCTCAAACGGCGAACAGTGCAAACAACTGGTTGAATGGTTGAACGGAGTGAACTGCGTGCAGGAGGTTTTAAAGGAGCAATTCCAAGGACGGCCCGTCAGCGAGCAGAATCATTCTGAATGGAAACAGGGAGGCTATCAGGATTGGCAGCGCGATCAGGAGACAAAACAATTCATCACGCGGCTGACCGAACTGTCCGGCGATCTGGACGAAGCGTCAGACGGAAAGGAAATCAGTGACCGATTCGCGGCGGTGGTGGCGGCGGAAATAGCAAAACTGGCATTGATACTAATGGAAAAGGAAACCGACCCGGAAAAACGCTGGAAGCAGCTATGCGAAGTGCATCGCGAGCTTTCTCAATTAGGGCGGGACGATCATCGGGCGATTCGGATGTTGATCAAACGGGAGGGCTGGGAGCGACATAAAGATCAAGAGGAGGAAGAGGAGGATAAACGGGTTGAACAAAAGAGACGGGAACAGATGTGCGCGCCATTGTGGGCGCAGTTGAAAATGGGCCCGCTGGCAGAAATGTTCGGGGGTGGCGAGTGGGTGAAGGATGTCGCCGCTTTTATTCTGAAGGTTCAGAATGATTTGCGCATGGGACAACTGGGGGTAAAGGTGCCGACGGTCAACGGGAGTCCGGCCAAACTAAATCCAATCCGGCTGAATCAAACCAAATCAAACTGGATCAAACCAAATAAGTGAAAACCCAACATCGTAACAGCCTCGCCCGCGTTCAGGGGAATTTACCCATTGTGCTGCTGAAGATAGAGCGACCGGGGCGATGGTATTTCGGGTGTGGGAGCAAATGGATTCAATAAATATTATGGTTGCACGGGGGGGCGTTTACCACTATTTGTAACGGGTCGAAGGTCAAACCATTGCACGCAGTAAGTCACATTTAGCGTTCTTCGTTGCAGCGGTTCCCCATTCAAATTCTTAAACGTTCTCAGGGTTATTCCTGGAAGAGACTTTTCGATTCGCACAAAAAACTATGAGCACTGAGCCGAATGGCACACCGGATTTCGGTACCGGTTATCTGGAAATTTCCGAAAAGGGTTTTGGATTTCTTCGCACCAAGGAAAATAATTTTCACCCAAAACCGAGTGATATTTTCGTCACACCCGACACCATCAAAAAGAATTTTCTGCGCGAGGGCTGCAAGATCGCCGGCCAAACCATGCCGCCGCATCGCGGCAACAGCCCGCAGTTGAAGACCGTTGAATTGGTCAACGACGGCCCCTTCGAGCAATACACCAAAGCGGTGCGCTTCGAGAATCTCACCACCATCGACCCGATTGAAAAATACAATCTGGAGACTTCGCCCGATCTGCTCGAAACGCGCATCATTGACCTCGTCACTCCGATTGGTCGTGGAACGCGCGGCTTGATCGTCGCGCCACCGCGGACAGGCAAAACCACCATTCTCAAGCTGATCGCGAACGCCATCACCGCCAATCATCCGGAAGTGCATGTGCTGGTCCTGCTGATCGACGAACGGCCCGAGGAAGTCACCGACTTCCAACGCTCCGTCAAAGCGGAAGTGGTTGCCTCCTCGAACGACCAGGATCTCGAAACGCACGTGCGCCTTTCGCGTTTCACGATCGAACGTTGCCGTCGCATGGTGGAAAGCGGCAAGGACGTTTTCGTCCTGCTCGAGTCCATCACCCGCGTGGCCCGCGCTTATAACAGCGTGCATGGCGGAAGCGGTCGCACCATGACCGGCGGCGTGGACGCGCGCGCGCTGGAAATTCCGCGCAAGATGTTCGCCTCGGCCCGCAAGATCGAAGAAGGCGGGTCGCTCACGATCATTGCCACTGCGCTGGTCGATACCGGTTCGCGCATGGATGAATTGATCTTCCAGGAATTCAAAGGCACGGGAAATATGGAATTAATTCTCGACCGCAAACTTTCCGAACGCCGTTTGTTTCCCGCGCTGGACATTCCGAAGAGCGGCACGCGGAAAGAGGAAAAACTTTTCCCGCCGAAAAACATGGAAGCGATCCGCAAGCTGCGCCGCACGATGGTCGATTTGAATCCGGTGGAAGCGATGGAAACGCTTATCGCCGCCCTGAAGAAGCACAAGACGAACGAAGAGTTGCTGGCCAAGTTGCAGGGATGATTTTAGTGGCGGGGAGGGCGCGTTTGCGCCCGGCATAAATATGCCAGACCAGAAGAAGCGGAAGGGCGATTTCCAGCCAGAAATGAAATCGAGAAAGTTTTTCGCGCCAATCGTCGATGAAAAAAGGAAAAAGTCGCGGAATGCCGTACTCCCGTCCGCCGCTGGAGAGGATGATGAAAATTCATCAGGCCATTCAATCGGGCAAATTTCCCAACGCCACCTCCATGGCGCGCGACCTCGAAGTCAGCACCAAATCGATTCATCGCGATTTGGAATTTATGCGCGACCGGATGGATCTTCCGCTCGAATACAACAAAGCGCGCAACGGATATTTCTACACGCAGGACGTGAACGCGTTCCCGACCTTGCAAATTACCGAGGGCGAATTGTTCGCTCTTCTCGTCGCGGAAAAATCGCTCCAGCAATATCGCGGAACGACTTTTGAGAAACCGTTGGTAAGCGCGTTCAAGAAAATGGCGGCGTCATTGCCAGATACCGTTTCACTCAATCTGGCCGAGTGGGAGCAGACAATTTCTTTTCGCACCAGCGCCGAGCCGATCTTAAACCTGGAGATCTTCGACGCGCTGGCCAAGGCGACCTCGCAACGGCACCAGTTGAAACTCTCGTATCGCAAACCGGGAAAAAAGGAAACCGAGCCGCGATTGATCGACCCGTACCATTTGGCCAACATCAATGGAGAATGGTTTCTGTTTGCCTATGATCACGCGAGAAAAGACATCCGCACATTTGTCCCGGCGCGAATCCTGGCGCTGGAAAAAACTGGGAAGACATTTGTGCGCCAGCAGAAATTTTCCGTGGAAAAAAGGTTGCGTGACAGTTTTGGTGTTCATTCTGCCGAAGGCGTATTTGAGGTGGCGATTCGGTTCAACGAAATGGTTGCCGATTATATTCGCGAGAAGAAATGGCACGACTCCCAACAATTAATTGAATTGAAGAATGGAGGGCTGGAATTGCGTTTGAAACTTTCCAGCCTGGCAGAAATTGAACGGTGGATCCTGGGATGGGGCGGGGACGCCGTCGCCCTGCAACCTCCACTACTTGTGGAATCCCTTAAAGCCGCCGCGCAAAAAATCCTCGCAGCAGCCGGGTGACATATTCCTCAGGCGGATGCGTGTCTCAGTTCGATGTTCAGGGTTTGGTGTTGAATGGTCGGCGTTGGTGAATTCCAAGTTTAGAACACTTAACCTTTAACATCGAATGGGAGCGGCTCATTCGTCTTCGCCGCAGATCGGAACCCGCCGGCTAGCCGCGATAGACACATTGAGCAGTGCAGGTTTCGGCGACCACGATCTCAGTCAACATCGGCAACTTGGGCTTCAATGAATCCCAAATCCACACCGCGACGTTTTCACTCGTGGGATTTTCCAGCCCGGGAATTTCGTTGAGATAAAAGTGGTCGAGCTTTTGCCAAAGCGGTTTGAACGCGGCGGAGATGTCGGCGTAATCCATGAGCCAGCCGAGCTTCGGGTCGCACTCTCCCGCGACCACGATATCCACTTTGAAACTGTGTCCGTGCAGCCTTCGGCATTTATGATCTTCGGGCAGATGCGGCAAGAGATGCGCCGCTTCAAACTGAAAGGTTTTTCGTAATTCCATTTTCATAGTTATCACTCTTCGTTGCCGCAGGCGTGGGGAGGCGAACCGCTTCCTCAACCTGCATTTCCAAAAGACGCATCCGGCGCTCAATGACGGCGGCCCTATGCCTCCTCGGGATCACAATTCCCAATCCGTCCAGGTCACAAAATCAGCAAGGGGAGGGCGGCCGTCGTGACGCCAGAGCAGGGACGGGTTTTGCATCTCACCCAGGGCGCAAATACGCGTCGCGCCCCATCGGGCAAACTGGTTGGCGATTTCCAGTCCCTTATCCTCGGTGGCCGCGAGTCCCACGGTCGAGACTTTTCCCCGCACCGCGTCCGCGCTCTCGAGAGCGTGCCCGACATTGGCCACCGCCTTCACGTAAACGAATCGATTCAGGCACGACATTTGAAAACGCGGGTCGTTCTCGAAGACCACGGTCCACGCAGTGGAGTCGGGGCTGCGCCAAAGTTTAGTTTCGAGGAAATGTGCGGCGCGGACTTCGTAAAACGATCGACGGTAGGCGATGTCTGCCGACTCTGCATCGCTCAGTTTTCCGCGCGGCAGATTTTTCTCGATGGAATCCAATTCGGTGGAAAGCATTTCGGCGAATTGCTCGGGTGAGATTTTCCCGTTGGTCTCCACATAGATAACGTGGGGAGAAAGGCATCCGAGCTGGTTCCAGGCCACGATGTCGCGCGCTGCGCGCTGCAGGATTTTTTGCGGATTGAGGCCGGACAAAACTTCCTGAGCGACATACGCAAAACTTACGCGGTGGCCGTAGCCGACGAATCGCGTTTTCGGCGGCAATCGTTTACGAATGGCTTCCAGGGTGTCGTCATTGCCCGCCGCGGTGAGGCAATCGGCCTCGGCGAAGAGCGCGTCCTCGAGGCGTTCGTTTCCGCCTTTCCACTCGGCAATTTCCAGGCAGGCGCCAAGCTTGGGTTCCACTTCGTAGAGCGAATGGGCGAAGAGCCGTGGAATAAATGATGTGCCCGTGGCGCATTTGACGACTTGAGCGGAGCGCAGGAGCAGACCGAGAATCATACTGGTGAGCGTGGGATTTGGAATCGAGCCGCCGGTGATGTGCGCCATCAATTCCGGCCCGCGCACCAGGGAAGCGCGATACCGCTTTTGTTCAAATTCGTTCGAGCCGAGAAGTTCCAGGCGCCTAGCGTCGCCGAATTCCTGGAGCAGTAGGGAGTTTAAGTTATCAGCCGTGACCTGGCGAAAAAAGGCGTCAAGTCCGTCGGACAAAACCTCGCTGGAGAAACCGGTGGCGACCGGGCCATGATCGAGCGCGTGTTTCCGAAACGGACTTTCCACTTCGAGCCAACCTTGAGCAATGTCGGCGATGATTCGAATGAGACTTGAGACCGGGCGGTCGGCCAGATACCGCGCGCGATTCTGTTTCAAGGTTTGGCAGGCATCGCTGATCACGGTGGGTGAGAGAGCGCTTTGGTCCGCCAGGTCCGCGAGAAAATAATTCGGCAGATTCATCACGATTGCGTTGAGCCGATGGCGGGTTGCGAAACAGAATTCTCCAAACCAAAAGCGGTTTCCTTTTTACGGATGCGATGCAGGCAGGGCAGGCCAATGAGGGAAACCAAAACAAAAAG
>JBDSIW010000173.1:0-2580 GCA_039917795.1 Verrucomicrobiota bacterium
TTTATTCCGTTTTTCACTGTTCGAGAAATCCTGATATTTGGCAGGCTCGGCTGACAAAATTGAAAAAGAAGCTTTAATTTTTTTATGCTCAAAGTCATCGAACTTGCTTTTTGTTGTTACGCCGTCACGGACATGAAACGCTCCCGTGAATTTTACGAAGGCGTGCTGAATTTGAAACCCACCACCGTTACGGATTCCGGCCACAACCAGTGGGTCGAATACGAATTCGGCCCGTATGCGCTAGCCATCGGTTGCGCGCCCGGAATGTTCAAACCGAGTCCCGACGGATGTTCCGCCGCGCTCGAAGTCGAGGATTTCGATGCGGCCATCAAACAATTGCGCGAGAGTAATGTGAAATTCCGCATTGAGCCGATGGATTGTCCCGCCTGTCGGATGGCGATGATTTTTGATCCCGACGGCAACACCATTTGCATTCACAAACGCAATTCCGGTCGCTGATAATTGGCAAAACGTTAATCACATGAACCGAAAATATGTTTTTCTTCCAAATGATGGGCCGGACTGGATCGCGGCCTATCAGCCGGATATCGTAATTGCTGAAATCGAAGAAAATTTAAAACTCACTCCTTGGGAGCGTTTATTAAAGAACGATCGAAAATTGAATTACTTGCGCAGCCGCGAGGCGCTTCGCTTGAAGAAGAACCAGAAAACTAATCTATAATCTCCAATGTCTATTCTCGTCACACCCCAAACCAAAGTTCTCGTCCAAGGCATCACCGGAAGCTTTGGCGCGCGTCATACTCAACTCTCGATTGACTACGGCTCGCAAATTGTTGCTGGCGTCACGCCGGGCAAGGGCGGGCAAGTTTTCGAACACGCGGGGAAAAAAGTTCCCATCTTCGACACCGTGGCTGATGCGATGAAGCAAACCGGCGCTACGGTTTCTGCGATTTTTGTTCCACCGCCATTTGCTGCCGATGCAATTCTCGAAGGCATTGATGCCGGACTCAGTTTGGCCGTTTGCATCACGGAAGGAATTCCCGTCAACGACATGGTGAAAGTGAAGCGCGCGATGGAAGGCAAAAAGACGCGGCTCATTGGCCCGAACTGTCCCGGTGTCGTTACACCGGGTGAAGGAAAAGATTCACATGGCGGATGTCGAATTGGAATTTCGCCCGGTTACATTCATAAAAAAGGAAACATTGGTGTCGTCTCGCGCAGCGGCACGCTGACCTACGAAGCGGTTTGGCAACTCACCTGTCGCGGGGTTGGGCAATCCACTTGCGTCGGAATCGGCGGCGATCCAGTGAATGGCACATCGCATTTGGACGTGATCAAGATGTTCAACGATGATCCTGAAACTCACGGCATTATCATGATCGGTGAAATCGGCGGCTCGGCCGAGGAAGAAGCCGCCGAATGGATCATGCTGAACTGCAAAAAACCCGTTGCCGGATTTATCGCCGGGGCCACCGCTCCTCCAGGCCGCCGCATGGGTCACGCTGGAGCTATCGTTAGTGGGGGCAAAGGAACCGCCGCGGCAAAAATCACTGCGTTTAGAGACGCCGGCATCGGCGTCGCGGTAACCCCAAGTGAAATGGCGGATACGCTTTTGAAGATGATGTGACGTTCGCTTTGTCTGGCGATGGTCGAGCAATGGGCGGAGCGAGGCGCCCTTTCGCATCGGATCACAACTTAAACTCCGCCCACAGTATTCTATGATCGGAAATATAATACTTCATGTAGTCAAAAAACTTCGTGTTCTTCTTGTCCGCTGGATCCCACAGTTTTCGAAATAGCGCTCCGTCGTAATCAAACACGCCCGCAGACAGGAATTTTTGCTTCACATCACCCGGAAAAAAGGTCACCTGGTCGTAATGGCTGTCGCTGACGACACTCGACCCGATTTGCGTGGAGTGCGGCGGCAGCTCGAGCCCGCGATTCGTCAATGCCTTGTAAATGGGATCCGCCTCATCGACCTTGGGCAGATTGAAATCGCCTAGCGCAATGATATTCGGTGTGAACGCGTTCTTGGAGCGTCGCCGCAAGTCCGCCCATCGGCCGATGGCGTAGGCCTCAAGGCAGCGCCGCTCGATCGATTTCTTTGCCGCGTCGTCCCCGAAATAAAGATGCACGCATGCCAGCAAAAAAGTGAATTGGCCCGACTTGAACGCCGCGAGAAATGGACTCCGGTCAAAACCTCGAAACTCCTGGCTCACGCCGGCGAGCTTGATGTCCGGATGCTCGCGGGGTGGAATGGTCAGAATTCCTATTTTCTCCAGTGGGACGATTTTACTACTGTCGAAAACAAAGGTCATTCGCTCGTTATTTCCGGCGCAGTTGGAGAAAAGCACTCGAAAGTCCTTGGGTAGAAACTTTTGAATCGCGCGCAAGCCGCTCAAGTTGTCGTTCACCTCCTGCACCGCGATCAGGTCGAACCAACTGAGCATTTCGGCAATCAGCTGGTAATCGCGGTCACGGCGCTGTTGCAGTCCCAGGTTTGCGATGTTCCAGGTCGCCAAAAGGAGTCGCTGCGTGGATTTGTCCGGAATCTTGCGATCGGGTTTGGCGACCGGATAATCGCGTAACGCCTTGAGCTCAGTGGCGAGATCGTACTCG
>JBDSIW010000174.1:0-3397 GCA_039917795.1 Verrucomicrobiota bacterium
CACCTCGACCGAGCACGCACTTTTCGGCATCAACCACTCGGGCAGCGTGACCAACCGAATTGGCCAGACGCCGAGCGACGGATTGTTTTTCGCGGTCGAAGGGGAAGCGGATTCGACTCCCACGTCGGCGACGCTGCGCGATTTTTCCGTCTTTCGCGGCAGCGGTGGCGGCGCGCCGATATTGATGACGACCAACAACACGACGTTTGGCCCAACACCGTTGTTGGCGCCACAGTTCGACAACACGAATCCCGGACTGATCGGGCTCTTCCCGTCCCAAAATATCGCGGGCTACGGGGCGACGCCTGCGGGCACGGCCGGTTTGCGCTGGCTGAGCGGCGAAGTGCGGCAGGAGAATAATTTGATCACCTGGCTGCTCAACGGAACTGCCGTCGCGCAGTTTGCCAACACGTCCGCCTACACGAATGGCAACATTCTGCTCGGCTATAACGACCACTTCAGTTCCATCGGTGACTCGAATAATTTTGCAATTTTCGACAACATTCGCGTGGAATCGATTTCCATTTCGCCGGTTCAAATCTTGTCGCCCGAAGTGGCGGGCGCGGATTTTCGTTTCACCTTCGCCACCGAACTTTACGAGAGTTACACCGTGCAACGGGCGACAAGTTTGACCGCGCCAGACTGGGTGAACCAGGCCACCGTCGTGGGTTCGGGCGGAAACTGGTTGATCGTGCTGCCCTTGGCCAACGGTGCCGCGCAAGAATATTTTCGCGTGGTTCGCCCGTGAACATTGCGCTTCGAGATTGGCCGCTTCACATCGGTTTGAGCCGATTCTCCGTGCTGGCTGTTTTATCGTGGCTTACAAATTCATTATGACGGAAGCGCCGCCTCTACAGCAGCTTGATCGAACCTATGTCCGTGTCGGGCGCCGCCGGCTTTCCTATTTTGCCGGTTGCGATTATTTCCGGCTCGCGAGCCATCCAAAAGTTTTGCGAGCACTGGGAGATGGCCTGAAGCGATTCGGTTTGAACGTCGCCGCCTCCCGTTTGACCACCGGAAACCACGCGCTTTACGCGGAACTGGAAAAATCGCTGATGAACTTCTTCCACCGCGAAAGCGCGGTTCTCGTCGCCAACGGATACATGACCAATTTGATCGTTGCGCAGGCTTTGGCCGGGAGTTTTTCGCAGGTGCTGATCGATGAAAAGGCCCATTCGTCTCTGATGGACGCAACTCGTTTTTTTAAATGCCCGGTCATCAAATTCAAGCATCGCGACCCGGCCGATCTACAGCGCGCGATTTCTCGAACGGGCAAAAATACAAAACCTATTTTGTTCGCGGATGGAATTTTTTCGCATGACGGCTCGCTCACGCCGTTGAAATCCTACCTGAAACTTTTTCCGGCGGACGCGATGATGATGGTGGACGACGCGCACGGCGCGGGCACGCTGGGCCGGACCGGTCAGGGCAGCATTGAACTCGAAGCCATTCCCCGCCGTCGTGTGATTCAAACGATCACATTGAGCAAGGCCTTCGGGGTTTACGGCGGGGCCATTCTCGGGCCGCGCGCGTTGCGGGAGAAAATTGTCACTCGCAGCTCAATGTTCGGTGGAAGCACGCCGCTGCCTTTGCCGTTGGCGAATGCCGCACTGGCCTCGATAAATATTTTGCGAACTGATAAAAAATTGCGCCAGAGGCTCGTGCAAAATGTCGCGCATGTGAAAAGCAAGTTGCGCGAATCCGGATGGGAAATCGCTCCTCCACCCAGCCCGATTGTGGCCATATTTCCAAAGTCACTCCGCCAAGCGGAGAAATTGAAGGAGCGCTGTCTGGCGAACGGGGTTTATCCTTCCTTCATCAACTATCACGGTGGACCCAGGGACGGCTATTTCCGCTTCGCGATTTCGAGCGAACATTCCAGGAGGCAACTCGACAGTTTGATCGCTGCGCTGATTTCGTAGTTTGACAGAGCCGGAGGAATTTACAGAATTGACG
The DNA here is from genome assembly GCA_039917795.1 of Verrucomicrobiota bacterium. Taxonomy (GTDB): domain Bacteria; phylum Verrucomicrobiota; class Verrucomicrobiia; order Limisphaerales; family CANJXF01; genus CANJXF01. Next base: position 1,957 of record JBDSIW010000174.1, read on the forward strand.
CCATGAATTTTTCCCTGCGCATTTCGTTTTCGTTGATCCTGTTAATTCTGTCGAACCAGGCTGCCTCGGCGATTGATGACTACAAGCTGGGAACCAATTCGATGTTCAGCCCCGGTGTTCCCCCGGGCGCGGTGACGAAATATGAGTGGGAGAAGAGCAAAATTTTTCCGGGAACCACACGCGATTATTGGGTGTATGTGCCAGCGCAATACGACGCGGTGAAACCGGCCTGTGTGATGGTTTTCCAGGACGGGGAAGGTTACGTGCGCACCAATGGCCAATGGCGCGTGCCGATCGTGTTCGACAATTTAATCGCGCGAAAGGAATTGCCGGTGATGATCGGTATCTTCATCAATCCCGGAGTGATTCCAGCTGCGGAACCAGGTAAGGAAGGGAAAAAGAATCGGAGCTTGGAATACGATTCACTCGGCGACGCCTACGCGCGATTCTTGCTCGAAGAAATCCTGCCGGAAGTTTCAAAGAAATATAATCTGGCAACCAACGCCGCGAGTCGCGCGATTTGCGGTTCGAGTTCCGGCGGGATTTGCTCATTCACCGTCGCGTGGGAGCGACCGAACGAATTCAGCAAAGTCCTGAGCACGATTGGAAGTTTTACCGACATTCGTGGCGGCTATGTTTATCCGTTCTGGATTCGCAAGCAGGCACCGAAGCCGATTCGTGTCTTTCTTCAGGACGGTTCAAACGATCTCGATAATCCCTACGGCAATTGGCCGTTGGCCAACCAAACGATGGCGGCTGCACTGAAATTTGCTAAGTACGATTACCAATTTGTTTTCGGCGACGGCCAGCACTCGGCCAAACACGGCGGCGCAATTTTTCCTGACGCTGTGAATTGGCTTTGGCGGGATTACCAACCGTGAAGAAAAATTTGAAACTACAATCGACACAGATGAATCCCGGAAAGAAGTGAATGGCTCGGCGCGGGGTGCGCGTCTGGACGTTGCTACGGAGCGCCGGTTTGCAACCGGCATTGCGGCACATTTTATCAAGCGGCTGGTGGGTTCGCTCCCCCGTGCTGGTTTATTGAGTGCAAAGCCGACCGCAGGTCGGCGCTCCCGTTCGTAGCAACGTCAAGATGCGCCCGGCGCGTGCCGCGCCCGATCGCCTGTCATACCTTTCCGTCGTTGTCCTTGCGATAGCTCGCCACCACCCAGTCGCTCAAAAATTTGTCCGGCGTTTCCACGTTGTCGCGGTCCACGACAAATTCTTTTTGGCCGGTGTTTTGCGAGATCAGCTTCAGCCCGAATTGAAAATCCTTGAAACGGGTGGCGCACAGATCGCGAACCGGAATCGATTGCTCGATCGCAATCTGCACGAGCAAATCCGCGGCGGTGCCCGTGAAACGAATCCTCAATCCGTGATTCTCGTAAAAGCGTTCCGCGAAATCATGAACCAGTTGCCGAACGACCGCGCGCTCTTC
>JBDSIW010000175.1:0-7032 GCA_039917795.1 Verrucomicrobiota bacterium
CGGGTGATCAGCCGGCGCAGCCACGGTCGAAGCCGGATATTCAAGAACCCTTCCATCACGATTTGCCCGGCAAGAGTTCCCGTTAGCGTGGAGTTTTGTCCGGAAGCCAAAAGCGCCACCGCGAAAAGCGTGCTCGCTCCCACCCCCAGGATGGGCAGCAACCTATAGGCGTCTTGAATCTCCGCGACCTCGTGTTGTCCACGGGTATAAAACGTGGCCGCCGAAACGATCAGGATGGCGGCATTGATGAACAGCGCGAACATCAGCGCGAACGTCGAATCGAGCGTCGCGAACTTGATCGCTTCCTTTTTTCCCTCGCGGTCCTGTTCGTATTTCCTCGTCTGCACGATCGAGGAGTGCAAATACAAATTGTGCGGCATGACCGTCGCGCCGAGGATTCCAATCGCCACGTAAAGCATTTCCGGGTTCCTGATGATTTCGAAGCGCGGGATGAATCCACCCATCACTGCGGCAAACTCCGGCTTCGAGAAAATGATTTCCGCAAAAAAACAGCCGCCCACCGTGAGGATCAAAATAACCACCAACGCCTCGATGTAGCGAAATCCCTTGTTCTGCAAAAACATGATCGCTAAAACGTCCAGCGCCGTGATACAAACGCCCCACACCAGCGGAATTTTGAAGAGCAGATTTAAAGCGATGGCCGATCCGATCACCTCCGCAAGGTCGCAAGCGCAAATTGCCAATTCACACAAAAACCACAGAACCACCGCCGTCGGCTTTGAATAATGGTCCCGGCACGCTTGCGCCAGATCGCGACCGGTCACGATCCCCAGTTTGGCGCACAACGATTGCAGGAGAATCGCCATCAGATTGGAAATCAAAATGACACTCAGCAGCGTGTAGCCGAACGCCGAACCGCCCGCCAGATCCGTCGCCCAATTCCCCGGATCCATATAGCCCACCGCCACCAAATAACCCGGCCCGGAAAACGCCAGCATCTTTCTCCAGAACCCAAGGCCTTTTGGCACCGCGACGCTTCGGTGAACTTCCTGCAGACTGGCGCTGGTGCGGCGGGAGCGCCAACCTTCGTCCGGCTTTTCCGTGTCGGGAGCTTCTTTAGGATCCATAATTAAAAGCGAAATGTAATGCCGACAAAGGGATTGAAGTCATCTGCGGCGCGGGTGATCCCAAGATTAATCCCCGCGTCCAATTGCACATTCTCCGTCAGCGCGTAAACCAATCCCAGGTCCACCGTGCCAATCCAATCGGCCCCGGCCTCAGCGCTCACCGCGCTAAAGAATTCGGCGTAACCATCCAATTTGCCGATGAGCTCGTGCGAGAAAGTAATTGAGTTCACAAACTCCGCGTGATGGCCACTGCCTGACTCGTCCCGGTTTAAATCCAGTTCGGTCATCACGCCCATTTGCCAACCGCCCGGCCATTGCACCGACAGCGGAAGGATGAGGCCCGCCTCAACTGAATTATTCCCGAGGTCATCCTGGTTGCTGGGAAATTTTATGAATGGCATCACCCCAAAGGCCGTCGAGCCGGCAGCGTTTCCCCAAAGATTAATTTTGGTTCGCGCGACCAAATCTCCAAAGCCGGAATGGTTCATCACTCTTCCACTTGCGCGATCATCAAAATGAACCCGGTTGTAAGCGGGAACCAGAAGTTGAAAATCGGCGAAGCTGCATAATCCCATTTTTAAGTTGGTGGTCGCGAAACCAAAGCTCTCCGTGCGAACGTCCCGCCGATCCGAATTGTACCGGTCAAAAACGTAACTCAACAAATCCATCTCGATTTGAAAATGTCCGGCATCAACCGTGTGAGGGCTTTCGGTTTTGTCGGGTCGGTCGGTCGCAAGCTCGCGCATGAGGGCTGCGGGAGCGGGATTGAAAATGGAAAAGGCGCTTTTGTCCGGCAGAGGATTATCCAATGGCGAATCGACCGCCAGCAACGGAAGACCGTGGAAAATACAAAATGAAGCGGCGGCCGTTAAGAATTTCCTTCCACTTAAAAACACGGGCTGACCTTAACGTTCGAATAGTTTGAGTCAATAAAGAAAGTTAGGCTGCCCTATATTCTGGGAGTTACGCCATGCGGCGGAGAGGATTCCGTAGTGACTTTCGCATTTCTTCACCGCACATTCGCGCCACTGAACGGCATGAAAAAATCTTCACCAGTTTCCCGCAGTGGACGGTTCGCGAGCGGCCCAGGCGCGGACGTGGCCCAATTCACCGAATCCATTTCCTTCGACTGGCGGCTTTGGGAGCAGGACATCCTCGGCTCCATCGCCCACGCCACGATGCTGCAAAAGATCGGCGTGCTCACGAAAGCTGAATTGGCGCAAATCAAAGGTGGGCTGGAGAAAATCGGTCAGGAAATTTTCGACGGCAAATTCGAGTGGAAACCCGAACTCGAGGATGTCCACATGAACATCGAGGCGGAATTGACCAAACGCGTTCCCGCTGGAGCAAAACTGCACACGGCACGTTCGCGCAACGATCAGGTCGCGCTCGATATCCGGATGTGGTTGCGCGACCAGATCGCCGATTTTTCCGGCGAACTCCGCGCTTTGCAAAAATCGCTTGTTGACCTGGGCACGAATAATTCCGACGTAATTATTCCCGGCTACACCCATTTGCAACGCGCTCAGCCGGTTTACCTCGCGCACCATCTGCTCGCTTACGTCGAGATGTTCGACCGCGATTACGCGCGGCTGACCGATTGCTTTCAGCGCGTCAATGTTTGTCCGCTCGGCAGCGGGGCCATTGCCGGTTCCACCCTGCCGCTTGATCGGGAACTCGTCGCAAAGCTGCTCGGCTTTGTCGATGGAAAAGGCAAGGCGCAACTCACGCAGAATTCCATGGACGCCGTGAGTGACCGCGATTTCGCCATCGAGTTCTGTAGCGTGGCGGCATTGATCGCCGTGCATCTTTCGCGACTGGCGGAAGACGTCATCCTTTGGGCGAGCGCGGAGTTCAATTTTATTAAAATCGCCGACGCTTACACCACCGGTTCGTCGTTGATGCCGCAAAAGAAAAATCCCGACATCGCGGAACTGACTCGCGGCAAGACGGGGCGAGTCTTTGGAAATCTCATCGCGCTGCTCACGCTCTTGAAAGGTCTGCCGATGACTTACAATCGCGATTTGCAGGAGGACAAGGAACGATTGTTCGACACAGCCGACACGGTTCGCGCCACGGTTAGATTGATGGCGGCGATGTTGCAGAATATATCCGTCAACAAAACGGCGTGCGAAAATGCGGCGAGCGATCCCGCTCTGCTCGCGACTGATCTGGCCGATTATCTCGTGCGCAAAGGAATGCCGTTTCGACAGGCGCACCACGTCGTCGGCGCAGTCGTCGCGCTGGCGGAGAAATTGAAGAAACCGCTCAACAAACTTTCGCTCAAAGAATTTCAATCCGTGGACAAAACATTCGGCGCGGATGCGCTGGCAGTTTTTGATTTGAAGAAAGCGATGTCGCAACGAAATCTCATCGGCGCACCGGGAACGAAGGAAGTCGCTAGGCAGTTGGCTCGATGGGGAAAGCATTTTAGCTCAAACAAATAACTTTTGAATCATGGCAAATAACGAAATTCAACCACAGAAGGTTCGGCCTCTTGCTGCCCGATTAATTTTTGCGGCTCTTAAGATTTTAAAAGAGAACGGCGGCGAAATGCGGGGCAAGCAAGTCCTGGAGGAAGTAGAGAAGCGGGTGCAACTGGGTGAATGGGAAAAGCACCGATACGAAAAGAGCGGTTACATTCGCTGGCGATCAGTTCTGCACTTTTATACCATTGATTTGATTAAGGCCGGATTTCTGGTCAAAAAGAAAGGCATTTGGTTCTTAACGCCTGAAGGAGAATCTGCGCTTAAACTGGGCGAGTCAGCTTTGATGGACGCCGCAACCAAGGCATATCGCGAATGGCGATTGAAAAATCCGAAACAAACTGAAGCTCCTGAGACCGAGATCGCAATAGTGGAAGAATCGGCAAAGGAAGAAGAAGTAGCCGCAGATGAAATCGAACAATCGGCATACGATCAGATTGAAAATTACATTAACAAAAAAACTCCTTATGAATTTCAGGACTTGGCCGCGGCTTTACTGAGAGGCATGGGTTACTTTACACCGTTCGTTGCACCTGCCGGAAAGGACGGTGGAGTTGACGTTGTAGCTTACCGTGATCCTCTCGGCACCTCTTCGCCTCGAATAAAAGTTCAAATCAAGCATCGCGAATCTTCTGCTACGGTTCAGGAAGTTCGACAGCTAATGGGACTTCTGCAAAAAGACGGGGACGTTGGAATTTTTATTTCGTCGGGGGGATTCACCCCTGACGCAAAGACTACGGCACGAAATTCTAACGTTCACGTCGAGCTTGTGGATTTGCCCCGCTTCATAACGCTTTGGCAGGAATTCTATCAAAAGCTGACAGACGAAGACAAAACCAAGCTGCCGCTCTTCCCGATTTATCTTCTTGCTACAACGACTTAGCCTTTCCTTGTTTTCTCATCGAAACCATTTAATTTTTGGCCATGACATTTCCGATCACCGCTTACATTGAAGCCGCGTTGGAAATGGCGCGTTACGACAAGCTGGACGACGGCTCGTTCGCGGGGGAAATCCCCAAACTCAAAGGCGTGGCGGCGTTTGGCCGCACTTTGCGCGAGTGCGAAAATGAACTGCGCTCGACGTTGGAGGATTGGATTCTGGTTGGGTTGAAGATGGGACACAAACTGCCGGTGCTCGCTGGCCTCGATTTGAACAAGGTCCAAAATGGCCGCGTGGCGACCACTTAAACGACGCGAGTTCATCCGCAAACTCCGCGCGCTCTGTTTCGAAGGCCCGTTCTCCGGCACGCGACATCGATTCATAATTTTTGGGCACCAGCGCGCGACGATTCCCCCCAATTTCGGATTCTCCGTGCCGCCAATCCCAATGCTCCTCCGGCAAGTGGAATCTAATCCCGGTCGAAAAATTTCTTTGGATGATTGGGACTTATTGTGACGGACGCATTGAACCAAACGCTTAAGGCTACGTCGCGTTCGTTTTATTTGACGATGCGAGTTTTGCCGTGCGCGATCCGTCCGCAAATTTCGCTCGCCTATTTGCTCGCCCGCGCCACCGACACCATTGCCGACACGGAAATCATTTCGGTAAAGCGCCGCCTCGAAGCTCTGGAAAAGTTGCGCGCGCGCATTTTGGGAACCAGCCAAGCCGGGCTGAATTTCGGCGAATTGGCCAGCCCGCAAGCCAATCCAGCCGAGAAAATTTTGTTGGAACGCAGCGAAGAAGCTTTGGCGTTGCTCAATCGGTTTTCGCCGGAAGACCAAAAGCACATTCGCGACGTTCTGAATACGATCACCAGCGGACAGGAGTTGGACTTGCAACGCTTTGCCGGTGCCAACGAGCACCTTGTCATCGCACTACAGGACGAAAGTGAGCTCGACGACTACACGTATCGCGTGGCGGGTTGCGTTGGAGAATTTTGGACGCGGATGTGCCGGACCCATTTATTTCCCGGGGCGAAGCTCAATGACGCCTTGCTTATGGCAAACGGAATCCGCTTCGGCAAGGGATTGCAACTGGTCAATATTCTGCGGGATTTGCCGCGCGACCTGCGCATGGGCCGTTGTTACATTCCGCAGGATGAATTGAATTTCGCCGGACTAATGCCTCACGATTTGTTGGCCATGGCAAACGAAGAAAAATTTCGCCCGGTTTACGAGAAATTTCTGGATCAGGCGCAACGGCATCTGGCAGCGGGATGGGCCTACACGAAATCGCTTCCTCGAAACCAACCTCGCGTACGGCTTGCCTGCGCCTGGCCGATTCTGATCGGCGCGCGGACCCTCCAAAAATTGCGGAGCGAAAATATTCTCGACGCCTCGCGCCGCGTTAAGGTCGGCCGGGCCGAGATTCGCAATTTGATAGCAAAATCAATTCTGCTTTATCCGTTTTCTTCAAAATGGGATTTGCAATTTACGGAGGCGGTTGACTTCAGGAATGCTGTTGATTCCAAAAGTTCTTTCCATTACTAATCTCAAATGCGACTCCAAAAGTTAGTGATGATTTCCACCTTGGTTGGATTGAACTTCAGTTCCGCCTTCGCCCAGACAGAGCGAAAATCCTCCGAAGAATTCTTTCGGGCCAATAGCGCGCGCTCTGCCACCGAAGATAAACTGACCGAAATTCTGCGCAAAAAACAGGCCGAGCTCGACGCGAAAGAGAATGCCGCGCGCGGAGTGAAAACTCCTGTGACGCCTGCAGTCGTGTCGCCCGCGCCCGCCGCCGTCGAGCCCGTCCTACCGAAACCAGCCGCGGCACCTGTCGCTGTCGCGCCGACAGCGGTCGCCCCGTCCGCGATCTCCTCAACGTCGCAGGACCAATTGGAAGAATTGCTGCGCCGGAAACAAGCTGAATTGAATGACCGCGAAAATATCGTACGCCCAGCGAGACCGGTTCAACCCGGCGCTCCAGCTGCGCAGCCCGTGGTGATCGAACCAAGACCGGCACGACCCGTCACACCAATCCCTGCGCCAGCTCCCGCACCCGCAGTTAATTCAACGATTGAGGACCGTTTGACAGAAGCATTGCGAAAGAAACAAGCGGAGTTGGACGCCAATGAACAAGTCGCCGCGCCCCGAGCCGCCCAAGTCGTTGAAACCGCCCGCCAAACGGAGCTCAGCAAAGCGGAAGCCCGGAAAGCCGCCGCTGCCGCCAAAGAACGGGAAGAATCTGATAAGCATGTGCAGAAAATCGAAGCTGAGATTAAAGCGAAGGAAGAAGCCATAAAGAAACGGGCTGCGACCCAGTCTGCTCCCGCCAATGTTTCCACTGAAAAGAGCAATGCCGTCAATGCCGCCGTCCAGTCGAACAGCAAACCTTCAAAAAAGCCGACACCCGTGGTGCCAGTGCCGGATGCCAGCACCAAAGAGGGTCGCCTGGCTGATTTGCTTCGTCGCTACAAAGCCGACGAGATCACACCGCACGATTATCATCTCGAGCGCGCGAAAATTATCGCTGAACCTTAAGCTCAAATCTGTTCAAACCCCGTCAGTCACAAGCT
>JBDSIW010000176.1:0-4034 GCA_039917795.1 Verrucomicrobiota bacterium
TATCAATACGCCGCCGAAGGACTTCGACCGCCTGCGAGAGTGCGCGATTCTTCACCTCGGATTGCGCAATGCCGTTGGTCGCCGACTGATCCAGCTTGGAAGTATCCATGCCGACGAGGAAAGATGTGCCGCCCTGTAAATCGAGCCCGAGCTTGATTTTTCCCAGCGCATTTCTCTGCAGACGGTTGAGGATCGTCTGAGTCGGATCCAATTCGGCCTTGGTATCGATGAAACTGAAATAAGGCTTAATGTCATTCGTGCCGATGGCTGTCTTCAGGCTGTTGAATGAGCGGGTCTGGTCCTTGTTGCGGATCTCCTCAGCGCGCTTGACGATGTCATTGAATTTGGCGTCCGTTTGCGTGGCGTCTCGCTTGAACTGTTCAATGAGGTCACGGCTGGTGGGCGGGTAGATTTCCCAGATCGACCAAGCCACGAGAAAAACGACGAGGGCCCATTTCCAAAAATTATTGCGCTTCATGAAATTAAGATTCGGTGGTCTCGGCGGTGCGTTCGGTGACTTCGCCGATGGCGGACTTCAATACTTCCATTTTGGTGTCGGCGGAACGCAAGGAGACACTTCGCTCCTTCACCGAGATGACCGTGCCGATGATCCCGCCGGTGGTCACCACCTTGTCGCCCGCCTTAATCTGCTTGAGCAATTCCTGGTGCTGCTTGGATTTTTTCTGCTGGGGGCGGATCAGGATGAAGTAGAAAACCACAATCATCAGGATGAATGGAAACATCTGCATGTACCAGGGCGCGGCGGGCTGGCCGGGCTGGCTGGGAGGTGTTCCCATGGCCAGGATTGCGGAGGCAGAAGTCAAATTCATACTTTTTTAATGAGCCGTTAAATCTATGGACGGAAGTCTGTTTGGCAAGCTTTACGTTGGCGGTTTCAAGGAAACAACTGAGGGCACAAACGCCTTATCCGCGATCATCTGCTTTCAGGGAATATTTAACGCGCGCGGAAAGAATTTTCTGAGAAGGAATGTAGTTTGCGATAAATTCACGCCGGAATTCGCCGAACGTTCCGGCAGCTAGATTTCGCCGAATATCCCGCATCACGTCCAGATACATATGGGAATTGTGAACGCTGACCATGCGGAGGCCGAGAATTTCATTCACGTTGAGCAAGTGACGCAAATACGCCCGGGTAAAATTTTTGCAGGCGTAACATTCACATCCTTCTTCGATCGGGCGAAAGTCTGCTTTCACCGCGCCGCCCTTAACATTGTAGGTGCCCTTTCGCGTGAAGGCCGTCCCGTTTCGCGCGACCCGCGTCGGGAGAACGCAATCAAACATATCGACGCCGCGCGCAACCAGTTCGACCAACTGCGCGGGAGTTCCGAGGCCCATGGCGTATCGCGCCTTGTTGGCAGGCAGAAAGGGCTCGGTCATTTCCACCGCTTGCATCATTTCGTGCTCCGGTTCCCCGACGCTCACGCCACCGATGGCGTAGCCGTCAAAGTCCAGCGCAGTGATTTCCCGCGCGCATGATTCGCGCAAAGCCGGATTGTTGGCGCCCTGGACGATGCCAAAATACATCTGGCCTTCGGCGCGTGGCTGCTCGCGGCATTCCTTCGCCCAACGGATGGTCCGCTCGACCGCGCCGTTCAATTCCTTGGCGGTGCAGCCGTGGGGCGGACATTCATCGAAACACATCGCAATGTCAGACCCAAGGTGACGTTGAATTTCCATGGCTTCCTTAGGCCCGAGGAATAATGGCGAGCCGTCCAGATGAGATCGGAACTCCACGCCGTGCGGCTTGATCTTTCGAATCTTGGCGAGACTGAAGACCTGGAAGCCGCCGCTATCGGTGAGAATCGGCAGATTCCAGTTGATGAATTTGTGCAGGCCGCCCGCGGCTTTGATGATCTCCATCCCGGGCCGAATATTCAGGTGGTAAGTGTTGCCGAGAATTATTTTCGTCCCCATTTCCAACAGCTCGCGCGGGTCGAGCGCCTTCACGCTGCCTTGTGTCCCGACGGGCATGAACACCGGGGTGTCAATCGTGCCGTGCGCAGTGGTCAGGCGGCCGAGCCTCGCCCGCGAACTGGCGTCGGTCTGCAATAATTCAAACATGAGCGCGCCAATTAGCCACGAAACCCGTCGCGTGAACAACCATTTCTGTTCTGCGCGAGTGGAGCTTGGTTTTGGCTCAGCAAGTGCTAAATGACAATCACTTGTCGCCAAAATATTGAATTTGTGAAAAACACCGCAAAACAACCGAGCGCAGAATGCAAAGGGATTATCGAGCCTCCTTTCCGCGACAGCGTGTTCCAAGTATTGGGCAGAGATGGAGTTAAGGCTGCGCCAGCAATTGGATTCACGATTGAAAATGGGGGGCGAACCCAATGAGCGTGGCGCTCAAACCATTGCGGGTGTTGTTCGTCGAGGATTCGCCTGAAGACGTGGCGCTGGCATCTCGGGAATTGCAGCGCGGCGGATTTGACCTGGTCGTCCAGCAGGTTTGGTCGAGCGAATCCCTGCGGACCGCGCTAAAACAAAATGCCTGGGACGTGATTCTCTGTGATCACACCATGCCTCAGTTTGATTCGTCGGAAGCGCTTTCATTTTTTAAAGAAACGGGTTTGGAAATTCCGTTCATCGTCATTTCCGGAACGATCGGTGAGACTCGCGCCGCCCAGGCAATGCGGGACGGGGCCAATGATTATTTGAACAAGGAAAATCTGGTGCGACTCGTGCCGATTGTTGAACGCGAGTTGCAACAGATCAAATTGCGCACGGAACATCGCCAGGCTGAAACGGCCCGGCGCGAAAACGAGTCGCAACTGCAAACCATCGTCGAGACGACGCCGGAATGCATCAAGATCGTTGACCGCGCAGGAAACCTTCTTCAGGTCAACAAGGCCGGTTTGAAAATGTTGGAATGCGAGAACCGGGCGCTGGTCATCGGGAAATCGATTTATCCCACGGTGGCTCCGGAATTCCGAAGCGCTTATCAGGCGCTTAATGAATCGGTTTGCGCAGGCGGAGAAGGAACCCTGCAGTATGATTTTATCGGATTGCGCGGAACGCGCCGCTGGCTGGAGACGAATTCTGTTCCCATCCGAGCTTCATCGACCGACGCGCTTTGCCATCTGGCGATCACCCGCGACATCACTTCCCTGAAGCAAATCGAAAAGCGACGCGAGGTTTTCGCTTCGTTGATGGAGAAGCTCAATTTCACGACGACTCCGAAAGAGGCGGCCCGAATTATTCTGGAAGAGGCCAGGGAATTGATCGGCTGGGATGCAGCCACATTTGAATTATTTTCCACCCATCCGCCCCTGCTGCATCCAGTGCTGAACTTGGACACGGACGAAGGTCATGGCCGGGAAGTCATCGCCGTCAATGGCGATCATTCGCCAAATGCTTTTAAGAGCAGCGTGCTCAACGAAGGGGGAAAGCTGATTCTCCGCGACGATGCCTCGGTCGCCAGTAATGAGCTGGAGCCGTTTGGCACAAATCGCCTCGCCGCTTCGCTCATTTTCGTTCCCATCCGGGACGGCGCGAACACCAACGGGATTTTCTCCATTCAAAGTTATACCCACAATTTTTACGGTGAAGATGACGTGAGACTTTTGCAGTCGCTCGCCAACCATTGCGGCGGCGCGCTGGAACGCATCGCTGCGCAGGAATCGCAGGCTCGATTGATGGTCGCCTTGGAATCGCAACGAACCCGGATGAGCGACTTGTTGGACAACGTGCCGGGTGTGATCTGGGAAATGTGGCTTGAGCCCGAATGCCAGAAGGTGGATTTTGCAAATAAGCACATCGAAACGATGCTGGGCTACAACTTCGAGGAGCGGAAGAGCAAGCCGTCTTTTTGGAAATCCGTGATTCATCCGGATGACCGGGAGCGGATTGAACAAAAGTATGTGGACCTGCTGGCTTCTGGAGGGCAAAGCATCGAAAAATTCCGCTGGATTGCCAAGGATGGCCGCGTGATCTGGGTCGAGACACAGGTCAAGGTGATCTACGGGGCCGCTGGCAAACCGATCGGCCTCCGCGGAGTCACCGTCGATATTTCT
>JBDSIW010000177.1:0-3035 GCA_039917795.1 Verrucomicrobiota bacterium
CTCGCGGCAATCGCGTTGGGAAAATCCATTCCTGAATGTTTGCGGGGCGCTCCCACCGCGACCGTCCTGCAGTCACTTGATAATTTTTCGCTCGGCGATGAAAAGCCTGCCCTCATCCAAGCGCTCGCGGGCCTGTACGGGAACCAAACTGGAATTCTGGCGAACGCGGGGCGCGACACACTGGCCGCGTTGCGTCGAGTCCGCCAGCTCCGCGACACCACGTATCGACCGGCGCACGGCGCGGAGTATGCCCGTGATGATTTTTCGCTCGGGCTGCGGGAAATCGCCCGGCTCATCAAGGCGCGCGTCGGCTTGCAGGCGGCTTCCGTGGATTTGGGCGGCTGGGATTCCCATTTCAGCCAATCCACGCTCATGAACCCATTAATGACCCAGTTAGCCAAAGGCATGGCGACGTTTTATGCCGACCTCAGCGCGGAGATGAAAAACACCACGGTGGTTGTCATGACGGAATTTGGCCGACGGGTGGAAGAGAACTCAGCCTTTGGCACTGATCACGGGCGCGGCAGCGTGATGTTCGTGCTGGGGGGAGGAACCCATGGCAGTCGCGTGCTGGGAAAATGGCCCGGTTTGAGCCGAAGTGTTCTCGAAGGTCCAGGCGACCTTCCCGTCATGACCAACTACCGCAATGTGCTCGCTCCAATTCTCGGGCATCACGGCGCCGGTGCGCGACTCGGCCAGATCTTTCCTGATTTCGCACTCAACGCCTTGCCGCTTTACGGATGAAATCCTCCTGAGCAGAAATCTCTTTTGCTTCCATTCAAAAGAATTTCAAACTCCACGCTTTTTCCACACGTAACGAAACATCAGCGTCCGGAGCGCCGCCGTCAGCGGAATCGCCAGCACGCCACCCAATATTCCCCCCATCAACGTCGTGCCCACGAGCACAGCCACAATGATTGTCAGCGGATGCATCCCCACGCGGTCGCCAATAATCTTCGGTGAAATGACGAAGCCTTCAATCAGTTGCACCACGCCAAAAATGGCGAGCACCAGCAGCGGATGCAGCCAGTCCCCAAATTGCACCGCAGACAAAATGAGCGCGAGGAGCAGGCACGTGATCGAACCGACGTAAGGCATGATCCCGAGAATTGCGGCCACCGCGCCGAGCAGGATAGCGTAGTTCAACCCCAGGACGAAAAACGCGATGGTCAGAATCGTCCCGGTGCAAAGAGCCACCAGCACCTGCCCTCGAAAAAAGACGATGAGCGCGTCATTGATCGAGGTCAGCACGAACACCACTTCGTCTTTTGCCTTCGATTCATTGAGCGGGAGGTAATCCGTCCAGCTTCGTTGGATGCCGGATTTTTCCTGGAGAAAGTAAAAAAGATAAACGGGCACCAGCGCAAGACCGACAATGAAACCGATCCAGGAAGCCGCTCGTTGAAACTGGAGAAAAATCCACCCGCCCACAATCGGCGCAGCGGTGGCCAGCCAATTTTGCAGTGACGCGCCCAGATCGGTCGCCATCGCTTCCCGCGCCCGGTCGGCCCAGGGCGACATCGCGAGCTTGTTCGTCAGAAAATCTCGCAACCGCACTGCGTAATCCGGCATCTGTTGCACCAGGCTTTTGATCTCGACGATCAATTGCGGCACGACGGTTGCGAGCAGAATCACCATCACCATCACCAGGGCGAAAAAGACGAGGAGGATGGCGCGCGTTCGCGGAACCCGGCGACGTTCCAGAAAGTCCACGAGCGGGTCGAGCAGATAGGAAAAAATTCCGGCGATGGCGAGCGGGAAAATGACGGAGGCGAGCTTATTGGCGACGGCTCCGAACGCCCAGATCACCAAGCCGCCCAGGAGGATCATGGCCGCCACCGCCAGCGCGGTGAGCGAAAACCAAATCACGCGCGCTTGCTTTTCGGTTGGCGGTGGGAAAGACATGAAATCAAAGATTAAAAATTAAAAATGGCCCATTCCGACTCGGTACCAGGCAGCAATCTTTAATTTTACATTTTTCATTTTTAATTCGTCTGCCCAAGTTTCCTGGATTTTTCCGTCGCGGCTCGCACCGCATTGATCAATGCGCCGCGCACTTTTCCTTTTTCCAATTCATGCAGCCCCTCAATCGTCGTGCCGCCCGGGCTCGTCACCATATCCTTCAAGACGCCGGGATGCAGGCCGGTTTCCAGGACCATTTGCGCGCTCCCGAAAACGGTTTGCGCGGCGAGTTTGGTGGCGACATCTCGGGGCAATCCGGAAGCGACCCCGCCGTCGCTCAAGGCCTCGATCATCAAATAAACGTAAGCGGGTCCGCTCCCGCTCAATCCAGTCACCGCGTCGAGCAACGATTCCTTCAATTGAAAAGCGATTCCCACTGCCGAGAAAAGTTTCTCCGCTAAATTCGCATCGCTCGCATTCGCCGATTTTCCCAGGGCGAATGCCGTCGCCGAGGAACCGACGAGCGCGGGTGTGTTGGGCATGACGCGGATGACTCGTGCCGAACCGCCGAGGCCGCTTTCCAGTTTTGCGAGGGTCACGCCCGCCGCGATGGAGATAAGCAAATGTTTTTTGGTAAAACTTCCGCCGATTTCCGCCAGCAATTCGGCCACGTTTCCCGGCTTCACCGCCAGCACTAGAATTTCAGCAAAGCGCGCGACGTCCGCATTCGACTCCGTGGTTTTGGCTCCGGTTTCTTTCGCGAACTCCGCGCGTGCGGGTTGGAATGGGTCGCTCGCCAAGACGTGTTTCGATGTCGTGAGTCCCGCTTGAATAAAACCTTTGGCCAGAGCGGTGGCCATTTTGCCTGAGCCAAGAAAACCGATGGTGAGTTTTGCTGCCACGCGAAGGGTTCTAACAGGACAGAGTAAGCTGCGAAAGTGATTTTCTACTTTGCCTGCCGATCAGCTCGGCCTTCGATCGGTCGAAATGGATTATCGTTGAACGCCAGCCGCTACGTCCGCCAGCTTGACGATGTGGAGAATCGAACAGCGAACCAGACCATCAGCAATGCCATCAGGATCAAGGTTCACGCCGATATCAATCGTGTTTTTTTCCACGATGGCCATGTCTCG
>JBDSIW010000178.1:0-9013 GCA_039917795.1 Verrucomicrobiota bacterium
TCGCAGCGACAAATACAAGGCGGCGGCGAAAAAAGAAGCGGGCGGCAGCGAAACCAAACCGGCCACCACCGAGAGCAAGCCGGCGAAAACGGAATCCTCCACGCCCAAAAAGGAAAGCAAACCGGCCGTTTCTTAAAACGCGGTCAGGCGGTAGAAACGAAAAGGCGTCTTGCCGGAACCCTGGCCGGAATTGATGGCATCTGAAACTGTCAGCGGACTGCTCGTGATGGTGGAGAGAATCTGCACCAGTTGCCACGGGCCAGCCAAGCCGTCGGCTGATTCCACGCGCCAAGAGGTTCCAATTGGCGCGATGATTTCAAGATCCACACTCGATGCTCGATACCGGATGGCGCTGATTCGCGCGCCACTGGTCGAATTGGTTGCGGCCACGATTCCCTTAAGCGATAAATCAAACGCTATGTTGTCCCAAGTCGGTTGCCAGATATTGTTCAAGACAACGGCAATGGTGTTGGTTCCGGGCTTTAGCAAATTTATGAACGGAGCGAGGTCGAAATATTTGATTTCGTTTCCGCTGCTGCTGACCGCTTCGATGCCCGACGTGACCAATTCCGTCCCGTTCAGATAAATTTTCAGCGGATAAACCGTCCCGGCGTAGTCGTCCGTGCAGGTTGCGGCCAATAACAATTCCTCCAGGTTGGTTTGGGTGACCGAAAAGTTTTTCCGGAAGTAATACGAAGGGAGGTTGGGCGGAAGCTGGGTCACCACATTGGTTGGCCCGCTGCCGTGGCCGAATTTGGCGGGCGCAAGGGTCCACAGTGTGTCGATGAAATTCGGCGCGTACCAATTACCTACCGGTGGAATAGTCGAGTAACGCCAACTCGAACCGAACGAAAGCAGATTGGTCCAGCGCGCGTCAGCCATTGGCGGAAGTGCGCGGAAGAAAACGTTGTCGATGAAGATCGATCCGTTGGCTGGAAGCGAACTGCTGAATCGATGACGCAATTCAATATTCGGAAAACCGGGCGGCAAAGTGAAAATGCGATTCTGATAAATCCACGGGGTCGGACCGGTGCCCATGGTAAACTCGGGCGTGAAATAACTCGGATAGGGAAAGAGTGGCCGCGCATTTGTGTTTTCCCCGGTCAGGCTCGACGTCCACTCGAACCATTGCTTCGTGGGCTGGCTAAGTCCGGACGATTTCAGGAATCCGCCAAAGCTGTAGGTCGTTCCGGCAACCACAGGAATGTAAGAACGCGGCGTTCCGTATTGCGCATATTGATTGATCGTATCGGTCGTCGTCTGGTCGTGGAGCACGATCTCCATCGATTGAAGCCCCTGGTAGGTTTGCGATGTGGAACCAATCATGTTGGTCCACGGAATATTTCCGGTATCCCATTTGTCCCAATGGCTGTTGTCGTTCTCCTCAAAACCGCCGTTCGCCACCAGATTACTGTTCAACAACGATAGGATGGCAAATGGCGACGAACGAATTTCTTTTCCGGCAACCAGCGCCGCAACTTCATAAAAATATTGCCAGCCCACTTTCAATTCGCGATCGACATAGTTGGTGGTGTCGGCGGGTAGAGTCGTGATTTGGGCGAACGGACCCTGCGCCTGTTCGGCGCGGTAGATTAAAAATGCCGTCGCGTTAGTCACCGCGTTCCATTGGAAGGAAGCCTTGCGAAAGCCGCCTTCGTGTTTTGTCACAATGGGTGTGTTGGGCGGGAATAAAGATTTGCCGCGGTTGCCATCGCGCTGCGCGTTCCCGCGATGCGTCGCCCAAGAAATATTCGTTGTGGTGCCGCCAAAATTCTGAACATAAACTTGTCCCGCGAGGGAACGATAAACAACGTCGAGCGAACCATCGCCATTGACGTCCGCGAGAAACGGAATGTGCTTTAAGCCGCCGGGAACTGGCACCGATTGTTTCAACGTCCCGTTCAACGCGTAAATAAAGAGATTCCCGCTCGACGGCGTCTGCGTTGGATCGTAAGTGCCGATGATAATTTCCTCCTGGCCATCGCCGTCGATGTCTCCCACTACGGGAGGCGTCGGGAGGAACGGGAAGAAATTTTTCGGCCAGCCGGGTCGATCGACAAAATTGATTCCATCCCAAGAGCGAAACGTGATTTCGTGCGAGTGGGTGAAGCCAAGGGCGTCGATTCGATTATCGTGGTCTGGATTCACGGCAAACATGCAGGCGTTGTTGAACCAACCGTTGTTGTTATTGATGGTGACCGGCTGCTTCCATTTACGCCACATGAGCGCGCCATCGTCGTCGAGCAACGATTCGTGCGGTTGCCAAAGAGGATTGAACTGCGTCGTGACAGAGAGCAATTCGTCGAGGCCATCGCCATCGACGTCAGCGGGATAAATGTCGATGCCTTGTTTGTAAAACCCGCTCGTCATTCGCAGATTTTTCCCAAACATTTTGTGCAACATGCCGCTGCCCTGATAACCAGGCGGCTGGGTTTTATCGAAGGCGACGACGCTGTCGCTGTCATTCAAGACATAGACTTCAAGCGCTTTGTCGGAATCCGCGTGGCCGACGCCGAGGCCTGCCTCGACGAGTTGATGGATGTGGTAGGTGAGATTCCGTTGACCGCTGGACGCGTTAAAAAAAATCACCGCGCCAGACCAGGATTCGCCCACCGTTCCCCATTCGCCGAAACCAAAAATGTCGTTGATCGCCGGATTGTAGTCCTGATTGCCGCTGATGTTGTCGGGATCAATTTTCCACGCCGTAACAATTTCCTTTGTGCCGTTGCCGTCGAAATCGGCGACGATCGGCGAAGAAAATTGGGACGAAAAAACCGCCGTCGATGGAAGCCGGGAGCGGAAGGAGGAATCACCGGTCCAATAAAATCCGTTCGTGAACGCCTGAAATCCAGCCTGCGGAAAATAGTTGGCCGCATTGACGGAATTGGACCACACGAGCGAGCCGTTGCCGCGCAG
Source organism: Verrucomicrobiota bacterium (assembly GCA_039917795.1). Classification (GTDB taxonomy): domain Bacteria; phylum Verrucomicrobiota; class Verrucomicrobiia; order Limisphaerales; family CANJXF01; genus CANJXF01. The sequence goes on from JBDSIW010000178.1 coordinate 2,917, forward strand.
AGCGATGATGCTGTTGCCGCGCATGAAAATAATTTCTTGTTTCCCATCGCCATCCAGATCAAAAAGAGTGGGCGAAACATTCATCTCGTCGTAACCGCTGGCGTAGGGAAAACCGGCGATGTGCGAACCGTTCCATTTGAAGGCGTCGAGGAACCACAGGCCCTGGGAATCGCGATACGGCACGACGATTTCCAATTGCGAATCGCTGTCGATATTGCCGACCGCCAGAGTGCCCATGTGCCACCCGCCGTCGCCCGCAGGAAACGAGGAAAGAGTGGTGGCCGGGGCGCTCTTTGAGAGAGCCGCGAACAAAAGTAGATAAATGGCCGCCTTAAATTTCAGCATTCGTAATGGACGAGGAAAGAAGCCACATTCCGGCCAATGAGCGATTGTCTCAACGGCTGCTGAATTCCTCCTGCGCGTCCAATCTAGCAGGTTTGGGCCCGAAACCTATTCCAATCCTCAATCGAATCAGCCTCTCGGCCAGAACCGCAGCCAAAAGCGCAAGGGAGACTGTTCAAGGATATCTCTCAAGAGCGTCTCCATGCTGGCGGCCTGCGGCTCGTCCAATCGGCGACAGAGCCAGAGCGTGACCGAAAACATCAACGCCACCGCGGCAAAAAAAAGGCTGAAGCGATTCCATTCGAAGCCGTGCCAGACCCGATGCACCGTTCGCGCTGCATCAATCGATAAACCCCAGAAGATCGGCGAAAGGCCGAGCGTCAGGCTAGCCACCACCGAGAAGAGCGCGAAGAAATGGCTGCGGCCCATTGGAGGAATGATCGCCATCGCCAGGCGGGTGTTGGAAAGTGTCACGAGTGACGCGGTCAATCCCATCAGGAATTGAAGAGCGACGAAGACGCCAAGAACAGGCGCGATCAATTTTCCCGACAGGCAAACCCACCCGGCCAAAATGCAGATCCAGGCGAGCATCGAAAAAGTGAGAACTGGTTTGCTGCCGAGTCGATCCAGACGCGAGCCAAGGAACCAGAGACTGCACAAGCCGCCGAGAAATGTGGTCGAACTGACCAGCATAATGTTGCGTTCGCTGAGGCCCGCCTCCGTTTTCAGGAAAGCCACGACAAATGTGTTCAATCCGCCGTACGCGAGCGACCATGCGAAATTCATCCGGAGCAATTTCCGAAAGGGCGGATAGGCTGCGATCTCTCTCCACGGGACCAGTTGGCTCGAGGTTCGAATATGCTCGGCCTTCGCCGGTTCGGGAATTCGCTTGATGAAAACCAGGCTCGTTGCGCCCATCACCGCGCTGAAGGCAAAAAGCATGGCGAACTGCCACGATTGCGGACGCGAGCCGAGGCTGAATGCCGCGATCAGAAAAACGGCGAAACTCGAGACATTGAGAAAAGCGGCGTCCCGCAGCAGATAGCGTCCCCGCAACTCGGAAGGAATCAGCGACGTCATCCACGGCAGCCACGCGCAGCTCGAAATGCCGCGCGAAAGATTGAACCCGAACAACAACATCAAGAGCAGGACGAGTTGGGTCGTCTTGTCCAGGAAACCGCCGGAGAACGGGACCAGCGCCATGCCGATAATGAACGCGACGCGAGTGCCCCAGCCCGCGTAAATAAATCGTTTGTAACCGACGCGCTCCACATGCTTGGCGGCAGGGATTTGAAAGATCACGAGGATCGGCATCATGCCGGCGAGAATTCCAAGGACGGTGGCGCTGGCGCCTAGGTCTTTTGCGTAAAGCACCATCGGGCTGCTCAAGATGATCTAGTAAGAGAAGGCGTTGAAAACCGTGAAGAGAAAAATGTTTTTCGATCCCGGTGGAAACGTCGCTGTGCTCGCTGGATTCATTCTTCAAAATAATTTACGCGAGGATTCGTCATTTCGAAGCGTATAAATTTTGGCCGCGCTGCATCGAATCGGGACAGAAATATTCGGGCGGAGTGTTCAATGAGGAATTTCTTCGACGTGAAGAATTCAGCAATCCGATCAATTCGACGTGGCACGCCACGTGCGATGGAAAAAAACAACGTTCAAAAGATCAATTACCTATGAAGTTCTCCCTCGAAATCGGCAACCTCGAAAAGCACACCATCGAATACGAGTTCAATCAACTCCTGGGAATTCTCACCATCAAAGTGAATGATAAGCCGGTGAAAAAGCACATGCGCCTTTTCGATGAGCCCATTAAGGAGCTTCACGTTTTTGACGTGGGCAACGAGGAGCGATTTTCCATCAAAATCGAAAAGGAACGGAAACTTCTCTTCGGCCAAAAGAATCGCGTTTTCGTGAACGACCGGCTGGCTAAATATTGCGAAGGCTTTTAGCCGCCGAAATCTTCACCGGCTTCACCCAAAACCTACGAGACTGTTGCAGGCGGAACCGGTCATCGTTCCAATCGTGCGCCTTGGGAAACCGTGACCGGCGAACCCTCGGCCAGAAAGGCCGACGATGGGTTCCGATTCAGGCTTTCACAAAACTTTTCCCCGTAGAGACCGGCGACATCGCAATCCAAGCTGGCTTCCGAGACGTCATAAACCCGCCAGCGTGGATGTTCGACTCGATATTCCAAAGTCGAGCCATCGCGTTGCGCGTTGTAGCCCCAATAATGTTCGGTAATGAACTCCGCCTCGGAACCGTCGCCCAACGGTTCCGCCGCGCCGCGAGTGATCAGGCTCAAACGGTTTTGCCTCCCGCGGAATTGCCAGGAATATTCCACCGACTTCACCAAATGGGATTTAATTTCAATTCGATGCGCCATGGGCAGCGCAATGTACGGCTCGTTGTAGATCCGGCGTGCCGCGATCGCGATGGCCGCACGCGGAACGATTTCTTTGATGAACACCACGCCACGCCGCCAGCCGTCCGCCGCCTCGCGCCGAACATAGAATCGCAAGTTCACTTCATCGAAATCGCGATGGAAGGGAATTGGAACTCCAAAAACGCGCGTATTCAAAAACAGAAAGCCCACGACCGAAACGAGATTTTTCCCATTCCACGAATCGAGCTCCGTCCCGGCCGGGACAAACGGCGCGATCAGCGACGGATCAATCTCGAAATTGAGCATCGCCAGATGCCTCCACTCCGCGCTGAGAAATATTTTCGAACCGGCTTGGTTCATCGGTTTGAATGGAAAAGCGGTGCTTCTATCATTCGTCAAAACGCGAATGGTTGGCTGGTCGAAAGTTCAATCCAGAGCCGGGTTTCCCGGTCTGTGATGAGCGATTCCTCATGGCCGGTCGCCAAACTATTTGGCCGCCAGCATCGGCACGTAACTTTTTCGATAAGCGTAGGCGAGAAATAAATTAGCCGCCAGCAGCGCGACCGCCACAGGCAAACCTTCCCGGGCGAGAAAGAGGTGATAGAAAAAAATGTTCAGCACGATCGGGAAGATCATGACGGTGGCGAGCGCCACAAAACGGCCCACCAGGAAGGCGAGGCCGCAAACCAGTTCTGTGATCTTGATGAACGGCAGCAAATAAACCGAGGCTTCGATGCCTTTCATGAAAGTTTTCACGGCGCCTTTCAATTCGGGTTGAGGCACGAGCTTGAACAGAACAACGACTGAGGAAAAAACGAACAGAAGCCCCAGCAGAATGCGCACAACGATCACAGCGATTTTCATATCAGGATTCGGTTTAATTACGGTTTTGGCGCGGTCTCAACATGAGATTTCAACTGCGCGAGGCCTTTCTCGAAATCGCGCCCGACCATTTTGTCCATGTTCATGAAAAGCGTAAACGCTTTGGCCATGAAATTATTTTTGCCCGACATGCTCCAAGTCACCTTGGTTTGATTTCCCTCGGGCGCGAACGTGAATTCCGTCGTGTTGACCGCGGCGAAAGGTTTGAGGAATTCGAGGTTGATTCCCACCAGTTCGTTGGTCCGGCTTTCGGTGATTGTCATTCGCCCCTCGCCCACTTCTTTGTTTCCGATCCAGGTATAAATCGCGCCCTTTCCCGCGGGCGCGCCCTCGTAAGTCTGTTTCATTGCCGGATCGAGTTTTGCCCAGGGCGACCACGCCTCCCAATGATGGAAATCGTTGACCTGGGCGAAGGCCGCGGACGGCGAAGCGGCCATCGTGATCGAACGCGTGATTTGGAAATCCGCCGGTCGCGTGGCCACGACGATCAGGAGCACGGCGATGAGCAACACCGCTCCGACGAGGATTTTTTTTAACATATGGGAATTTAGGTTCGAGCGTTGGGACTTCCAGATGCCGATAGAACCGCGTTTCGTTCCCGGTTTCAAGCCGGGACAATCACCATCCACGACACGCCGAAACGGTCAGCGACCATTCCGAAGCGCGGCGAGTAAAATGTTTTCATCATTGGCATTTGCACTTCGCCTCCCTGAGCCAGCGCCGCGAAGAAACGGTCCGCCTCGGCTTCGTTCGCTGCGGAAATCGAGAGCGAGAATCCCTCGAAGCTCGGTTTGCTGTTGCACCGCCCGTCTGACGCCATGATGGTAGTTTCTCCAATGCGGAGACTTGCGTGCATCACTTGGTTTTCCGAACCCGGCGGGCACATGGCCGGGTCTGGACTGTCCTTGAATCGCATCATCATCACGACGTCCGCGCCCAGTTTGTTGCGGTAAAACTCAATCGCCTCCTCGCAGCGACCGTTGAAAAACAAATAGATTTCAATTTTGGAGGGCCGAGCATTTTTGTTCGTGTTCACGAGTTGATTTTCTTTCGCTTGTTTGATTTCTCCGCCATTCAATTTCAGATCGCGTAATTTGTCTCTCTTTCCGCCGAATCAGCCGCCCGCCATCGCGCCAACGATCAGAAAAGGCTCAGCCCCGCTGACGACCGAGTCAGGCAATTTTGCTTCCGCCGCTTCGAGCGAGAGATCTTCGCGGCACGCGAAAAACCGCACGAATGGCCGCCGCCGCAAGGTGACATGATCTCGGATTGTCCCGCGCAACATTGGATAGCTTGCCTCAAGCGCATCGAGCACCGCCCCCACAGTGACGGGTGCTGCGACGTTGAGTTGCACTTCCTCTGGCACGCGCGCCAACGTGCGAAGGTGATAAGGAAGCACGACGCGGATCATTGGCGAACAAGAGTTGAAACAAAGTTGCCTTGATCGCAGCAGATCGCTCCACGCAGTGCGGGAAAATTGGACGCAACGCGATTCATCCGTGGTTCGTTTCGCTTGTCATGGCAGCGTTTGCACTTCCACGGACAGCACCGCGGGAAGATCTCGCACGATGGGGTTCCACGAGTCGCCCCCATTGGCTGAGCCGTAAACCTGTCCGCCGGTTGTGCCAAAATAAATCCCGCACGGTTCCAGCGAGTCCACGCACATCGCGTCCCGCAGCACATTCACATAGCAATCTTTTTGCGGCAGGCCTTTCGTGAGCCCTTCCCATTCGTTGCCGCCCGTTTTGCTGCGGTAAACGCGCAGTTTGCCGTCCGGCGGGAAATGTTCGGAATCGCTCTTGATCGGCACGACGTAAATTGTTTCCGGCTCGTGCGCGTGGACATCGATAGGAAAACCGAAGTCACTCGGAAGATTTCCGCTGACTTCGCTCCATTGCTCACCCGCGTTGTCGGTGCGCAACACATCCCAATGTTTCTGCATGTAGAGCACATCGGGACGGGACGGGTGCATGGCGATGCGATGAACGCAGTGCCCGACTTCTGCATCCGGATCGGGGAGTTCGTATTGGGACTTCAAGCCGCGATTGATGGGTCGCCACGTCTTGCCGCCATCATCCGTGCGGAACGCGCCCGCCGCCGAGATGGCGACGAAGATACGGTTCGTGTTTTTCGGGTCGAGTAGGATGGTATGCACCGCCATGCCGCCCGCGCCGGGCTGCCAGAGATTTCCCTTCGCACTCCGCAATCCAGAAAGCTCCTTCCACGATTTACCGCCGTCCGTGGTTTTAAATAACGCCGCGTCTTCCGCGCCAGCATACACGGTGTCGGGATCGGTGAGCGACGGTTCGAGATGCCAGATGCGTTTGAACTCCCACGGATGCTGCGTGCCGTCATACCACTTGTGCGTGCCCACTTCGCCCTCATAGACGAACTTGTTGCTCTCGCCTTTGGGCATTTCGCCAGGAGTGGGGGTGGCCTCGCCGCCGGGCATCTGCCAGGTCTTGCCGCCGTCATCCGAACGCT
>JBDSIW010000179.1:0-4059 GCA_039917795.1 Verrucomicrobiota bacterium
AATTTTTTCTGCTCGGCGTCCATCATATTTGGACGGGCTACGATCATCTGCTCTTTCTTTTTGCATTGTTGATTGTCTGCGACAGCTTCGCGTCGATTGGGAAAATCGTAACTTGTTTCACTCTAGCGCACTCACTCACGCTGGCGCTTGCGACACTGAATATTGTCCAAATTCGAAGCAGTGTTATTGAACCGACAATTGCCGCTTCTATCGTTTATGTGGGTCTGGAAAATATTTTCCATCACGGTCATCCGAAAGGGCGATGGCTGCTCACCTTCGCGTTTGGACTCGTGCATGGATTTGGCTTCGCAAGCGTGCTGCGCGAAATGGATATTGCGAAAGCTGGAAGCGTGATTGTGCCGCTCGTCTCTTTTAATCTGGGAGTCGAAGCAGGGCAAATCGCAGTGGCTGCTGTAATCCTACCGCTAATTTGGCGCTTAAAGAAGACCCCGAGCTTCGCGCCGCGATGGGTTCCGGTTTGCTCCATTCTCGTCGCCGCCGCCGGCGCTTATTGGTTCATCGAGCGCGTTTGGTTCTGAAAACTTAATGTCATCGTCTCGTGATGGCGCAGCTTATTTATTTTAAGCCCTTGGAACTTTCAGCCGCAGTCTCACGAGACGATGGAGGCACTCCTGTCCGCGCTATCAAAAAGGTTTTCAACTCCGTCGCTGCTTTTCCGCCAAAGCCCGAAACTTCCGCGATTTGTTCGACGGACGCGAGCCGGAGACGTTGCACGGAACCAAATTTCCTGAGCAGCGCGGCTTTGCGATTGCCGCCAATTCCTGGAAATTCGTCCAGGATACTTTCGGAAATTTTCTTCAGCCGCAGCTTGGCGTTGTAAGTGTTCGCGAAACGGTGCGACTCATCGCGGACGCGCTGCAAAAGTTTCAACGCGCCGAGATCATGGCTCAGCCGCAGCGGCTCGCTTTCGCCCGGCCGAAAAATTTCCTCATACTCTTTGGCCAGGCCGATGATCGGGATCTGACTCAAGCCGAGTTTCAAAAGCTCCGCGCAAGCCGCGTTGAGCTGTCCCTTGCCGCCATCGATGAGGATCAAATCTGGCAGCGATGATCGAGGTTCGAGGATCGCGGGTGGGGCATCCGTTTCGCTCCTCCGGTCTTCCAACTTCAATCCCCCATCCTCTCGCGTCTCGCGAAGCAACCGCTCATACCGCCTTCGCACCGTCTCGGCCATGCAGGCGAAATCATCCTGGCCTGTCACCGTCTTCATTTTGAAGCGCCGATAATTCGAGCGATCGGGTCGGCCCTGGAAAAAACTGACCATTGACGCGACGGCGAAAGTCCCGCTGATATTTGATATGTCAAAGCCCTCGATCCGCCGGAGCGGCGACGGCAGCTCTAAAATTTTCGCCAGCTCTTCCACGTCGCGCTCCGGTTCGATCGACATCGGCAAGGTGTAGGGTAATCGCTTGAACTCCTTGGTTTTTTTGTCGTCTTACGCAAGTCGGACAGCGCATCACGGTATTGCGCCGCCTTTTCAAAATCCTGCGCATCGGCGGCTTTTCGCATTTCGCCTTCGATATGCGCCTCAAATTCGCCGGTCTGGCCTTCGAGAAATTCCACGGCGGCGCTGACTTGTTGCAGATAATTTTCCCGCGATACATTGCCGATGCAGGGTGCGGTGCAAAATTTCAGGTTCGCATATAGGCAATGCCGGTAATCCGATTCGTTCGGCGTGAGCGGCCGGCAACCGCGCAAATTAAACTTCCGGCGCACGAGCGAAAGCGTGTTGCGCAACGAACCGGAACTGGCGAATGGCCCGAAATATTTTGCGCCATCCTCGGTCTTGAGCCGGGTCAACGTGAATCGCGGGATCGGGTCTTGCAGATTCACCTTGAGCAAAAGGAAGCGTTTGTCGTCGCGGAAACTGACGTTGTAACGCGGATGAAATTCCTTGATCAGTTTTCCTTCGAGCAACATCGCCTCAGGTTCGCTCTTGACGATATGGACGTCGAAGTCATGGATCGCATCGACGAGCGCGTTGAATTTCATGTCCCAACCCTGACGGCGCGACGGATGAAAATATTGGCTGACGCGTTTACGAAGGTCGCGCGCCTTGCCGACGTAGATCACTGTCCCGAACCGGTCTTTCATCAGGTAGATACCCGGCTTGTGCGGCATATCGGAAAGTTTTCGTTTAACTGAATCGGTCAACGGCACGGCAGAATTTCGACGTAAAGCTGCGAAGGCGCAAAGAGATTTTGAAAGCCATTGCGTCCAGCAGTTCGCGAAACATAATAGCAGAAGCTCTTCAATAGTTTGAAAACAGTTTGCGTCTGGGAATAAACTCTTGTGCTACAACTCTAATTTTAACAACTCATGGAAGAACAAATTCCCAACTCTCCGACGGTCGCAGATTTACAGCCGCACAATTGTTCCTGCAAAAGCGGACGACCACGGCATTTGCTCATTATTTTTGGAATCTCCATCGTCGTCGCGGTTTGGATTTTCCGCGAGCCATTGCGAAGCTGGATCACGCGTAGCGCCACGCTCTCAAATACCGCTCCTCCGCCGGAATTGGTTGAGGAAATGATTGAGCAATCGCCCGACCGAGCCGCTGCAATTGTGAAGACGTGGAACACCGGGAAAATTGTGCAACGACAAGTTGCCATCCGCGAAGTTCCTCGCGCACTTTCGACCGGACAACCGTTACCACTAGAACTCGAATCCATCGTTCTCGCGGGCGCGCTCGATGCGGATATGAACGTGCGCGAAAGCGCGTTCAGCATTTTGAGTTCGTTCAAAAATCCAGCGTTACCCGCTCTCGCGACAGCGCAATTATCTGATTGCGATCCGCAAATCCGTTTGCTCGGCCTGAAATATTTGAAAGAGGTGGACGCCTCCATCGGTGTGCCGACGGTGATTCCGCTCTTGGACGATCACGATCCTCTCATCGTCACGATGGGTTTGAAACTATTGGGAAATTGGTCGGGCGAAGATTTTGGGGTGAAGCTCAGCGACACGCTTTCGTTCGAGAACGAAAAAACCGGCTTGAAAGAATTTCGCGAGGGCAGCCTCGAGAAAGCGAAGGCTGGAGCAGACCGCGCGAAAATCTGGTGGGCATCGCATCAAAGCGAATTTCCGCCCGTGAAACTTTCGTTGCCCAAGGAAATTCAGACCGCGCAAAAATCCGTTCCCGCCGAAGATTTTTCGCTTCGCGCCATCGATGGAAGCAAGGTTCAGCTTTCGGATTTTCGCGGCAAAGTCGTGTTGATCAATTTTTGGACGACTTGGTGCCCCGCTTGTGTCAGCGAAATGCCGGAGTTGATTGCGTTGCAGAAAAGTCATGACAATAAACTCGCGATCATTGGCGTCTCGCTGGATTTCGTGCCGGACAGCCACGGCCACATCGGAGGCCACCCCGCCGTCGAGGAACAAAACAAATCTGGCGAACATCATGATGACGACGAGCGAAATGCGGCGGCGTTGCAACGCGTCCGCGCAAAAGTGGAACGCACCGCTCAGGCGCGCAAAGTCAATTACACCATTTTGCTCGATGAAAAAAACGAGATCGGCGGGCGCTTCAACGGCGGCGAATTGCCGACCACCGTGATTGTCGATGCGGAAGGAAATATTCGCCGACGCTTCATCGGCGCGCGCAGTTTGCCGGTGTTTGAAGCGATGATTGCCGAGGCGAGCCAGCCTTTGCAGCGATAAAACTTTCTTTGCCGTGTTGGAATAAACAACGAAGCAAAGCATCCTCTTTTTGTGGAACTCGATTTCGAACAGGTCGTCAATAGCCATTACGAATCACTCTATCGTTTCGCCTTGAGCCTCGCTTGCAACGAAAGTGACGCGTGCGATTTGACGCAAGACACGTTTTATACGTTCGCCTCGAAAGGGTATCAGTTGCGCGAAAAGTCGAAGGTGAAGTCGTGGTTGTTCACGGCGTTGCATCGGAAATTTCTCGGAGCGAAACGACACGAAGTGCGTTTTCCGCACGGCGAAATTAACGAAGCGGATCCGAATCTGCCGACGATTTCGCCCGCCGTCGTGAACGAAATGGACGCGGCGACGGTTTGGGACGCGCTGGGTTTAT
>JBDSIW010000180.1:0-5386 GCA_039917795.1 Verrucomicrobiota bacterium
CATGCGCAAACTCCTGCGCCTGATCTTCGGCGTCCTCAAAACTCAAAAACCTTTCGACCCAGACTGGGAAACCTCACCCACTTGATCCACTCAATAAAACACTTGATCCAACAACACCGTATCTCCGTCAACAATCAGCGTCCCGTTACTTCAAGGTCCAATAGGTCGGCAGATCTTTTTTAGTGGCGATAATGATTTCGAGGATGGACCGTTTCGCTTCCGGAGAAATTTTGTCGTAGTCGCCGAAATCATCCCGGTCTCTCAGAATTTCCCACAGGCGCTGGTAAAGAAATTCCTTCATTTTCGCGGGAATGGCATCGAACGATTTGGAATAAATCAAATAGCTGCACGGATATTTGAACAGGCGCGTTTGCAGGTCGAATTGGCGGAGAGAGCGGCCCTGGGCATCCTTGGGCCCGCGATCTTGAAAATCTTCCGTAAACGTCGAGTTGCCGCGGATTGGACTTTTGATCGGAGCCTCTTCGACAAAGAGCGCATATTTAAGAAACGCGTTCGCAATATTCGTCACGTAATTAATATGACCGTAGCGCTCCAGTTGCACCGTTGATTCGTAACGCAAACGGGTAATGAAATTGTGCATGTGAACCTGGTGTTGCAAAACCATCAGTGCGACGATGTCGCTGTTCGTCCCCGGATAGCGAGTGACATCGAAGAATCGGCTTAAATCCGAAATGTTGCCGAGGACATTGGGCTCTTTCTCCGCGCGCGCGAAATCCGCTTTGCCAATGAGATTGCCATGATGCGATTGCTCGCCACTTTTGCCAGTCACGTACCAGCCGCCCCAACGATCTTCGATCGGCGTGCGATGATTCACGTCGGAAATGCTGTTGCTTAAGTCCGGTGACCCCGATGCATCGGTCATGGACGAGCGCAGAAGATGTCCAGGCACACCCATACTCCGGGCGGACGCATGACATTCCAGGCATTGATCGGTACGAGCGAATTTCGGTTTGCTGTCGCCACTTTGATCGAGCGTGTAGAAAACTCCGCCAATCTTTGGATCCGCCGTTGAAACTTCCATCAACGGCGCGCCGGGAATGAAACCGATATAAACATCGTCATTGAAAAAGAGGGCGCGCGGCGTTCGTGGCGAAATAAGGTCGCGCTGGAAGGACGTTTTGGAGAAAACCAGAACTTGCGATGACTTGGGAATATCCAACTTGTCGAGGACCGACTCCAAATAGCCATCGTCAGATTTGTAAGTGAGTTTCGCTTCGCCTTTATTGAGGGCTTGTTGCAAGCGGGAAACCGGATCGTCAGGGATCAGCTTGTTGTAATTCAATGTGCCCTCGTCAAAGGGCATCAAATGTGTCGCTCCCTGAAAATCTCCGTCGCCACGGGCTTTGGCACAGACTACGAACATCAGGATCAAACTGAAAATGACGGACAAATTCGTCGTTACGTTTTTCAAAATACAAAGTTTCAGCCAATAATTTTACGTGTTATTTGCGTCTCCAAAGGCACAGAGCATAGACGATTTTGCTCATAATTCCATTCTCGAATCTTCGAATGGCGATCGGCGCTCGCATCTCTTTATGTCTAAACGGTAAGTCGCCTCTGGAAAAACAACTAACCGGAATCTGCCTGAAACCAGCTAAAACTTGTTTCGCAACTGAAGTTATTTTGAAGCAAGACGCGACCGATATTTCGTGGGAGATTGGCCGGCGATTTTTTTGAAGACGCGATTGAAATGGGTGAGCGATTGGAAGCCGACTTCGTAAGCCACTTCGCTCACGCGCGCATGAGGGTTCAGTAAAAGATTTTTCGCTTTCTCAATGCGAATTCTTGAAAGGTAATCGGTGAAATTCAGCCCGGTTGCCTTCTTGAACATTTTGCAAAAATAAAACGAACTTGTATTCACCGCCTGTGCGACTCGACCCAGCGAAAGTTCCTCCGACTGATGGTCATGGATGAACTGTTTGGCCCGAGAAACGGCGGGCACTTCGGAGTTTTCCTGCTGAACGGCTAGCTGGTTTGCCACCAGCGAAAGGTGCTGCCCGAAAATCGCCAGCAAGCGCACCATGGATTCATATTGTTTGCGCGTCAAAAGTCGCGTGTGAAAATAGGCGTCCTCCAGTTTGTTCAAATCAATTTTCAATCCCCATTCGACGAGTTGTTTGGTGGTGCGGGCAAATTGGGCGCGCGTTGGTTTTTTCAGGAGAATCTGACCCGTTTGTAGAAAACCGATGAGCCGGTCGCCGACGCGGACCGGAACTCCTGTGTCAGAAAGTCCGGCAAAACAGGTGACCGTTTTGGAATCGCCCGTCACATCCTCACTCAATTCCTGTTGGACCTCCAAACAGGCGGCGCAAGTGCGACTGTGTTGAGCCATCAATGTGCAAAACTCGTTCTGATGTTTGTTTTGGTGTTGCGCCAGTTGCCACAATTCAGCGGTGCGCAACGTCAGCGGAAGTCCGGTCGCTTCAGTGAAGGCGCGCTCGTAATCCTGATAAATTTTCGAGCGAGTAAGCTGCTCAATTAGTTTTTTGTTGGGAACTTGCGGCACAATAAGACCTTAATTGTCAGTCTTATTTCGGGCAAGTGACAAGAAATGTTCAGGAATGAACAAGGAGTGGTTAGCAGGCTTCATCAAATATCCCCAACAATTACTGGAAGAAGAACTACACACATCTATGAACAAAATAAAACTGGGACTGACGTGCGTACTGACGCTGATGTCAATGACCGCTCAACTCATCACTGCGGATGTCGCGGCTCAATCGCCTAATTCTTCCAGCGCAAAACCGGTTGATCCTTCCGTCACAGGCGAGGAAGTCGCGGTGGTGACGCAAGCGCCGAATGTTCCCCTGCCGCTCAAGCGCTCTCATCCGACCAAGGTTCGCGTCACTCTGGAAGTGATCGAGGTGATGAAGCGATTGTCAGATGGGGTCGATTACGTTTTCTGGACTTTCGGTGGTGACGTGCCGGGAAGTTTTATCCGAATTCGCGAAGGCGATCAGGTCGAGTTCCATTTGAATAATCATCAGAACAATAAAATGCCGCACAACATTGATCTTCATGCAGTGACCGGGCCAGGCGGCGGCGCGGCGTCATCTTTCACTGCGCCGGGACATAGTTCGCAATTCTCTTTCACCGCGCTCAAAGCGGGGCTTTACGTTTATCACTGCGCCACCGCGCCGGTCGGGATGCACATCGGCAATGGGATGTATGGCATGATCCTCGTCGAGCCGAAAGAAGGGCTTCCGCCGGTGGACAAGGAATATTATGTGATGCAAGGCGAGTTCTACACGGCAGGAAAGTTTGGCGAAGAAGGGTTGCAAATCTTCGATATGAATAAGGCCGTCGATGAACGCCCTTCGTATGTCGTGTTCAATGGCGCGGTCAATTCACTCGTGGGCGAACGCGCGCTCACGGCAAAGGTCGGAGAAACCGTCCGCTTATTTGTCGGGAATGGCGGGCCAAATCTGGTTTCGTCCTTCCATGTCATTGGCGAAATTTTCGACACTGTTTACCAGGAAGGCGGCATGATTCCGTCGCAACATAATGTGCAAACCACCCTCATCCCTTCCGGGGGCGCGGCGATAGTGGAGTTCAAAGTGGAAGTGCCGGGGACTTATGTCTTGGTGGATCACTCGATCTTTCGCGCATTCAACAAAGGCGCGCTGGGCATGTTAAAGGTGGAAGGCGAACCGAATCTGCTCGCGTATTCCGGCAAGGAAGTGGATGCGGTTTATTTGGGACGTCAGGCTGGAACTGGTTCTAGTTCTGAGAAAAAAGTCGAAGAACTTCGTGCCGCCCGCAAAGAAGAGATCCAGAGCAATCCGAAAATCGCCAGCCTGACGAAAGAAATTCAAATGGAAAAAGGCAAAGGCGTTTTCATGCAAACGTGTTTCGTCTGCCACCAACCGAATGGCGAAGGAATTCCAAGCCAGATTCCACCGCTGGCGAAATCGGATGCTTTGATGTCGGACAAAGTGGGATCGATTCGCGGTGTGTTGCAAGGTCGCTCCGGCGAAATCGTGGTGAATGGCAAAAAATATAATGGAATCATGACGCCGTTAAATTATCTGTCGGATGACGATATTGCGAACGTCCTGACTTATGTGCGAAACAGTTTCGGCAATTCTGGCGATGCCGTGAACGCGAATGAAGTTCGCGTCATTCGCGCCGAAGCGCCCGCGCCGCCATCGGCCTCGAGCCAATTCGAGTAATATCAATCGTGAAAAGTGAGCAAACGAAAATTACTGGGTGGTTGGTTGTCGCGCTCGTTTTGTTAGGCGGCGTGATTTGCCCGTCAGCTCAAACCGTCACGCCATTGTCGCCGACTGGAATGGCGCTTATCCCACAAGGAATCTACACGCCGCCATTCCGCAAAGTGAGCGCAACCAATCAAATTCCCGTCGAAGAATTTTATTTGGATATTTGCCCGATAACCAATGAGAATTTTTTGGAATTTGTTCGGGCGAATCCGAAGTGGCGTCGTTCTCAAGTCAACCACGCTGCCGCCGATGAACTTTATCTCAAACATTGGTCAGGCGATTTGCAGTTCGATATAAAAATCAAAAATGCGCCGGTGACATTTGTTTCGTATTACGCCGCTAAAGCCTACGCGCAATGGCGGGACAAACGGTTACCGACCGTGGCCGAGTGGGAATACGCCGCCACCTCCAGCCCGACTCGCGCCGACGGTAAAAACGATGCGGCTTTTCAAAAACAAATTCTCGCGTGGTATTCCAGTCCGTCACCCGAAACATTGCCCGACGTTGGCAGCAATCGCGCAAACATTTTTGGCGTGCAGGATTTGCACGGTTTGGTGTGGGAATGGACGGGAGATTTTTACAAAGCGCTGGGAATGGCGGAAGCCGTTTGCGGCGCTGGCGCAAAGGATGCGAAAGATCGCGGCGATTATCCGGCGTTCATGCGGTTCGGTTTTCGCAGCACTCTCCAAATGGATTACACTGTTCACAACCTTGGTTTTCGTTGCGCGAAAAACTTAAGCAAGGTCGCGAATTGAATCCGCCGAGTTTTCAGTCTTTAAGAACTTCACAACGAATTACACTGAACGATTTCGGCAAAGAACCATTTCGCATTTTCTTTCCTGCCGCAGTTCTCGCCGGAATTATCGGCGTCTCGCTCTGGCCGCTTTATTTCTGGGGAGTCATCCAATTTTATCCCGGCCAAACCCACGCCCGAATCATGATAGGCGGTTTGTTCGGCGGTTTTATTTTTGGATTTCTCGGCACCGCTATGCCGCGAATGCTTTCCGCCAATCCCTTTCGCTTCATCGAAATCCTTCCGCTGCTCGCTCTGCATCTCACAATGGTTTTCTCGCTGGCTGCCGGGAAAATATTTATGGGCGATGTCTTGTTCCTCACGCTGCTCATCAGCTTTTTCATCTGTGTGG
>JBDSIW010000181.1:0-3200 GCA_039917795.1 Verrucomicrobiota bacterium
ATGGGTGATCGGCGTCGGAGCGTTCGCGAAAGCCCGAGCGGACGCCGCTTGCGAAGATCAGGGAGTCAAGACCGGGCAAATCCTTCACCCGAGCCCAGCCAGCCCAGCCGCCAATCGTGGATGGGCGCAGGCCGCGACAAAACAATTAATCGAACTGAAAATCTGGAAGTGAGGAGATCGGATTGTACCTGCCTCCAGCGGGTGCGAAATAAATCCTGAAAAGAACCGCACCCGCCGGAGGCAGGTGCTACCCACCGCGTTATTTCCCAATGCAAAACTGGCTGAAGATTGAGTCGAGGAGATCTTCGTTCGTGGTCTTGCCCACGATTTCGCCAATGGCGTTGACCGCGATTCGCAAATCCATAGCAGCCAATTCGAGGGTGAGATCTTCGCCGAGCGCATCAATCGTGTGTTGGGTTCCGGCGCGAGCGCGTTTGAGCGCGTCCTGATGCCGAGAGTTGATCATCACTTGCAACATTTCAGCGCGGATTTCTCCAGCCCAGACGAGGTCCTTGATCGAGTCCTTCAGGTCTTCAATTCCTTTGCCGCTGAGGCAGCCGACATCGACCGTCTTCAAGTTTTCCGGCAACAAAAGTTTGCCCGGCAAATCGATCTTGTTCCGCACGAGGATTCTTTTTTTGCTGGAAAACTCGGCCAGGTAAATCTCGTCTGCCGATGTCAGCGGCTCGGAATGATCCAGAACGTGAAGAATCAAATCAGCGCGGGTCAGGGTTTCGCGGCTGCGGCGAATCCCTTCCAGTTCGATTTCATCGGCTGAGTCGCGCAAGCCTGCCGTATCCACGAAAACCACCGGCACTCCGCGAAGGTTTGCCGTTTCCTCAATGGTATCGCGTGTCGTGCCGGGAATGGCGGAGACGATCGCGCGATCGTGGCCAAGAAGTTGATTGAGCAAACTGGATTTTCCGGCATTCGGCCGGCCCACGATCGCGGCGCGAATTCCGCGGCGCAGAATCTGCCCCTCATTGGCCGTGCGCAAAAGTTGATCCATGAAGTCCACGGCATTTTCCAGGCGTTGCAGTAGTTTTACTTTCGTTTCAGGCGGAATGTCTTCATCGGGAAAATCGATGTGCGCTTCGACGTGGGCCAGGATTTTCACCATGTCGTCGCGCAACGCATTAATGCGCTGGGATAATTTCCCGGCGAGTTGCTCGTTGGCTGCGGTGAGGGCCAAATCCGTTCGCGCCGCAATCAAGTCCGCCACCGCCTCGGCCTGGGCGAGATCAATTCGGCCATTGAGAAAAGCACGCCGGGTAAATTCTCCGGGCATGGCCATGCGCGCGCCATTTTCGAGAACGACATCCAGAACCATCTTCGCCGGGAGCAATCCGCCGTGGCAGGTGATCTCAACCACGTCCTCGCGAGTCAACGTGCGCGGCGCGCGCATCACCGCGACCAATACCTCGTCGATGGTTCGTCCGCCTTGCACGATTTTTCCGTAATGAATCGTATGGGTTGGGGCTTGCGCGGGAGGAAGCGAAGATTTGCCGACAGGCAGAAAACTTTTGCTGGCGATGGCCAATGCGTCGGGGCCCGAGAGACGGATGACCGCAAGGCCGCCTTCCCCCAAAGGCGTCGCTATAGCTGCGATGGTGTCGTCGAACATGCGGAGAGGTTTAGTGGCAGGTGCCCCGGACGTTTTCTGATTCGCGGCCCTGCAGCAGCAGCCGGGCTTTCTCGTAACTTTTCTTGTGCAGATAATGGAGGAGGTCCGGCTCGGTCGTGCGCGGCAACTCCCTGGCCAATGCGTCGAGGCGCTCAAACATCGGCAGCAAATTTGGCTTCGGATTCGCCCTCGTCATGGATCGGACGGCGTTGTCCAAATCCAGCAAGGTTTGTAAAATTTCCTTTTCCGTTTCGGTCATAAGGAATTGATAACTCAGGCCAATGCCTTTCACCCGAAAATTTTTAACGACGGAGATCAAGGCGCTGAGGCGGATCTCAAAAATTCATTGCCATCGTTCCGCTACCTACCTGGGCAGCTGCCATGGTCAAAGCGATTGCGAGAACCAATTAAATCTCGCGGCAGAAATGAATGCTTCGTAAATTGAGCGTGGAGATAAAGACCCAGCATGATTCAGACGAAACAAAAATCCGCGCGCCCTGACCTGCCACTTTTTTTGGGCATCGAATGCGGGGGAACTCATAGCGACGCGATCGCCGCCCGCACCGATGGCGAGAAATTATTTAAATTCACGGCGGGGCCCGCCAATCTGCGGCTTTTGGACGATGCGCTATTGGAGAAACATTTTTATGGTATTCGCAAGGCGCACAATGGGCTGCCGGACCTGAGCGGAATTGCCATCGGCATGGCGGGCGCTCGCACAGAACAGGACCGCAATCGCATTCGCAAGGCGGCGGAAAAAATCTGGCCGGGAGTTCCCTGTTATGCGACGAACGATTTGGAAACGGGATTAGCCGCGGCGGAATTTCCAGAAACGGAAAAGGCGGCGGCGCGAGTCCTGATTGTGAGCGGAACGGGATCGTGTTGTTTCGGAAAAAACGCTAAGGGCGTCACCGCCAAGTTCGGTGGCTGGGGGCATATTCTCGGTGACAAAGGGAGCGGATATGAAATCGGCCTGCGCGCGTTAAAGGCAACGGTTTATTATTTTGACCGCGACCAAAAGCTTTCGTTGCTTGGCCAGCGGGTTCTCCGATCATTGCAATTGAATCATCCGAACGACCTCATCGGCTGGGTTTTGAACGCGCAAAAAAGCGATGTGGCGGGCCTGGCGCCGGAAGTGTTTCATGCGTGGAGCAAGAAAGACAAAATTGCCTCTGACATCCTGACCGGCGCTGCGGCGCGCCTTGCGCTGGACGGTGTGGAGTGCGCCCGCCGTCTCTCGACGCCCAAAGCTCGCGTACAATTTATTTTGTCGGGCGGCATCCTTCTCAAACAACCGAAATTCGCCGTGATGGTGCGCCGTCAAATCTTGCTGAAATGGCCCAACGCCGTCGTGGCACCGTTGCAACGTGAGAGTGTCTGGGGCGCAATCGAGCTGGCAAAAATCCATTTTCGCGCCGCCAAAATTTCCGTGCAAAAGCGGCCCAAGGCCATCAAGCCAGAATGCGTTTCGTCCATCGCGGCGGCGTTCGCTCTTTCACCCACTGAAGAACGAAATCCACTTTCCTGGAAACTGGACCAACTTCCTTTGTCGGAGGCGATCGCACTGATGTTGAAA
>JBDSIW010000182.1:0-8588 GCA_039917795.1 Verrucomicrobiota bacterium
TCGACAGACGCGGTGGCGTCTTCGAGGTTCGTAATGCCGCAAATTTTAATTCTTAAATCCATGGGGACGGCGCAAGTTTCCATGAAGCGGGGCAAAAGCCAATCGCGATCTGGAGCCGGTTGGAACGCAACCCGCAACGGCTTCTTTTCACCGAACCGAATTTGCGCGCCCACTCGTCAGCTTTGAAACTCCGGTTATATTTCTTCGTGTTTCGAATTTTTATTTTATCTCCCGCGCATTCCGGCGGCCAACGCGCCAAGTTGCTTTGCAACGAACGCGCCCAGTTTGATTTGGCCAGGAGACTTCGGAATGAGACCGCTCCGATTGGCGAAGTGTTCAGTTTCCTGAGCGGACTTTATTTTCGCGGCAAGCTCGCCTACGCAAAAAGATTTGCGAATCCGCCACCCGATTCTCCCGGCGTGCTTGTCATCACTCCAAACCGCGGTTTGCTCGATGAGCGCACGCAGATTGACCTCGAACAACTTCGCGATTTTTCCGGCGTGGATATCGACGGAATAGATCCGCGGTATCGTCGTCCGCTTCTCCGCGACGCGGAGCGCGTCTGCTCGACAATGAAAACTCCATTTGAAGCCGTTCTGCTCGGGAGCATTGCCACGGGGAAATACGTGGATGTGCTCCACAAAGTTTTCAGTGAGCGTCTTCGCTTCCCATCCGAGTTCATCGGTCGTGGCGACATGAGCCGTGGCGGATTAATGCTGCGATGCGCGGACAGCGGCACGGAGCTCGATTACATTCCAATCCAGGGCGCAGCACGGCGCGGGAAAAGGCCGGATAAGTTGCCCCCGCTTGAAAGACAAATTAAGCCTCGCAAATGATCGAACGGATTGATCGCAAATGCTACGGGGAACTTCGAGCTCGATAAAACCGGAGAGGCTGATTGGTCGCTGGATCGATAAATTCGATGGAGCCCGAGGAATTGGTCACTGCGTCAAACGGCGTCCAATGAGCCAGGTCGAGCGTCCAATCGACAAAATAAGTTCCGGGTTCGCCTACCACCTGAAGGCGCGCTGTTCCATCTGCGAGAATTTGGATCGAGGTGATTTCTGGAGGCGTCGGAGGAATAACGGACAAAGTTGCGGAGGCGGAAACCATTCCCGCCACGTTGCTGACCGTGACCGAATAAATCCCACTGTCGCTCCCTTGTAGATTTGCGCGCGAGTAAGTCGTCCCGGTTTCTCCCTCGATATTTACATCGTTAAATTTCCATTGGTAGGACAGCGGGGCGGTCCCCGTTGCGCCCACCGAAAACGTCACGCTCGATCCCACCATCCTTGTGGCATCGACCGGTGCCGCGGTGATCGAAGGGAATTGGTTCACCGTGAGCGATGCGCTGGCGCTGTTCGCCGACCCGAAGGAATTCGAAATCGAGACGGAATAATTTCCCGCGTCCGAAGGTTGGGAATTTTCCCTCGTGAACAAGCTATTGGTTGCCCCGGGAATATTGGTTCCTTGAAATTTCCATTGATAAATCAGGGGAGCAGTCCCGCCCGCCGAAACCATAAAGCTTGCCACGTTCCCCTCGTTGACCGTCTGAGAAACCGGTTGCGACGCGATGGCGGGAGCCGTAGGTGGCGGTGGCAGGAAAACCAGTTTAACCGCGTCAGCAATTACGATGTCGCCCCCCGCGCCCAGCGTGACGTCGTTGCCCGCCTCGATATAATCGGTCGTCCCCGCTTGAAAAAATTTCGCGCTGCCAATCAATTGGAACGAATTGCCATTGGCCTCCTCGTTGACCCGCGTCGTGGTCACGGTGCCGTTGCTGTAAATGCGGAACGGAGCGTTGGTGGCGCGATTTCCGCCCGCAGCAGACGATGCCCAAGAGGCATAAACATTGTAATTGCCGGGCGTGACGATGGCCGGAAGAAATTTTGCTCGCAACGTCGGGGTTCCCAGCCCATAAGTCGGGCTCGCATATGCAAAGGTTCCCAAATATGCAGACCCAACGACCCCCGTGGTCCAGGTGCCGACATAGGCCAGAGAGTTTCCAGAAGAATTGTTGGCTGGATCCTGATCAATCACGATGTCCGCCACCGCCGCCGTCGCAGTCGTGAAAACGAAATCTCCGGACGTGCTCGTGAGATTATTCGTCCCCTCGGACTTCACGCGATAATGGTAAGTCGTGTTTGGGCTGAGCCCGCTCAGGTTCACGGTGTGATACCAGACAGCAGCGGCGTTCGTAGTCGCGGTCCCATAGCCAGCGGAAAGTCCGAATTCAACGACACCTGTGGAGGATTGATCTGTCGGCCAGGAAATACTGGCCGTGGTCGCACCGATGGTCGAGGTCGGCGGAAATTGAATCAGAGGCGCATCGGTGTAGGGGTTTCGCAGAAAATTAGTCCGGATTGCAGTCCAGATGCTTGAAGGATGCAATTCCGCGCGCCAGTAATCGACGCTCTTGTATCCTCCGGGTGACGCCGGGTTGCTCACCGTCCGAAGGGCGTTTTCAAATTCGCCGATTTGCGCTGGCGTAATCGTGCCGCTGGCTGAACTCCAGCCCTGCCCTGTCACGACAAACGGCTTGATCGCATTCGTCCATTTCCCGGTCAGCCCGGTTTTCCAGGTGTTCCATTCCAAGTTGATACGCGTCACGCATGCGGTTGGCGTGTCCCCCAATTCTATCCAATACGCCTGGGGCATGATGACGTCGCAATAATAGGCGAACTCCCGGTACGGGAGTGTGCTATGAACAGCGCGATACGGCCAGGTGGACAATCCCATGAACTTATTCGGCCAATTGGAACGGACGGTGGAACAAAGCTGAGTGGCGAGCGCGGGCCCGTTCGTTCCCACAGCGGAGCTCGAGGTGTTTCGCTCCCATTCCACTTCTGCATCGTAAATCAATCCGTCCGCACCTTTCTGAAAAATAAAGTTGGCCATCGAAACTTCTCCCGGAACGTTCGCGCCCGTGGAATAGATGTAACCGAATACCAAAAGTCCCGCCGCGTGGACCGCTTGCACCACCGCTGTGGTGAATTGCGGGTTGGCGGTGGACGGATATGGCGTGTCACCTTGCGCGGCCTTGATGATCACGTACTGGAGGCCTTGATTCTTCATGTAAATCATGAGGCTCGGCAAGTTCGTCACCGCCGTGACATTTCCGCCTAAGTTCGCCGTGGCGTTCGGCATGATGTAGATCCAGCTTCCACGCCCCAGATTGGAAGGATCGATCCCGCCATCACGAATCACAGCGTGGCCGACGGACGAAAGGAAGGAAAAGGAAAGGAGCGCAGCGAGCCAGGTAAAAAGCGGTTTTGCGCGCGCGCCTTCAAAAAACATATTCAGACGAACAATCCTTCAAAGGAGACTCCCAATCAAGTAGGGAAGGATAATTTGTCGGTGAACGGCTCTTTTCACAACTCGGCTGAAACAGATTCGGATCAAGTTTCGTGCGAATCTCAATGGAGACTGAACAAAGACGGGGAATTCTCATCAAACCCCAGACTGGCATGACGGGCACCAGCAAGTGGTGCGTCCGCCAATGGTCGCATGTTCGAGGATTGCGGCGCAGCGCGGACAGGCTCCCTTTTTCTTCCACCGATATCGGAACAGCCATGACGTGGGTAAATCCGAAAAATCTTCGCCAACAATCCGGATCGCCTCTCTGCAAACGAAACGCACTTTTTGGTAAAGAACTTTGCGCCTGGCGTCGTCAATTTTCCCGGAAGCGGTTCGCGGATGCAGTTTGGCTTGCCACAATATTTCGTCGGCCATCCAATTGCCGATTCCAGGGAAACCGGATTGCGACAAGAGCACCGCCTTGATCGGCGCTTTGCGATGGCGGATCAAAAACTGTTTCATCGCCGCCAAGGTGAACTGGGAGGACGTCAGGCTGGGAGGCAATTTTGTCCACCACACCGGCTCGTGTGGCCCGGTATCGAACAGAACTCGACCGAAAAGTCTCGGATCACTGAACACGAGCGCGTGATTCTTTTGATGCAGAACCAGATGGTCGTGTTTGAGGGCAACGAAGGGGACTTTCTCCGTTCGTAGCTTGCCCGTCATTCCCAGGTGGATCCCGAGCCATCCGCCCTTGGTAAATGAGAAAAGCATCTGTTTGCCGTGCGCTCGTGACACTATTAGACTCGCTCCCTCGATCGTTTTCTTCAGTTTGCCGACATTGATCCCGCGAAAGATTCTTTTGCCTTTATTCAGTTCGACCGACTGAATTTTCTGCCGGAGACCGACATTCCATTCTTTGCGATAAAATTCCACCTCAGCCAATTCGGGCATCGCGAAATCTTCATCATTTGGCGATCGAGCGCAACGCCGAGGACTTCAAACCGCGAATCAAAAAGTTTGGCCGAATCAGCTAAAGGAAAAATTTTCCGCGGTGAATGGCCAATGAATCGTGCCATTCCGGAAGGATGAAACCAATAATGGCGGGGAAAAACTTAACTGAAAACTAGCGTTTTCCTGATTGCAGTGTGCCTCGACATAAGTTTTCGTTCTGCGGGTGACCCTCCCTTCGGCTCGTGGAAGGTTTCTCGAAAATAAATGGACAAAAAACAACATATGAAAATAAAAAATATATTGATGGTTGGCGCGGCGGCCGTGTTATGCACAGCCGGGACCGCCCGCGCGGAACATAGTTGGAACTGGAATGACCGTTTTCACTATGATCGCGACAACAAAGACCTTTATGCCGCGCAGGAATTCACCTTGGATCTGTTCGGGACCTACTCGAAGGACAAGGCGAAATTCAACGACACTTTTGACCGCACAGCGCGGCACGGGTTGTTCGGCGGCGGTATCGGTGCAAATTATTTTATCACCCGTAATTTCGGATTGGGTGGGGATATTTTTGCCCAGACCGAAGACAATGCCTTCATTCACGGAACCTCCGGTAGCGCCATTCTTCGCTGGCCGATTGATTCGTGCCACCTCGCGCCATACATCTTTGGCGGCGGCGGACGCACCTTCGAAGGACAGGATTCCTGGAACCTTCACGCCGGCGTTGGACTGGAATTCCGTTTGAATGCCCACACCGGAATTTTTGTGGATGGACGTCATGTCTTCCACATCGACAAAGGATCTGACTACGCGCAATTGCGGACCGGTTTGCGTTTCGCGTTCTAAGAATCGAATAATTCAAACGCCGAAGGAGAAAGCTTCTTCGGCGTTTTTCTTTGCCCGGGCAAGACTTTGGCCCGAGGAATAAATCAGGGTGAATTCAGGCGGACAACCTCGCGCGGAACGACGAGTATGATTCATGACTATTAGATACGAGGACATCGCAAAACGCGCGTTCGAGATTTGGAAAAAAGCGGGAGGGATTGAGGGAAAAGAACAAGACCATTGGCTCGAAGCAGAAACCGCACTCCGTAAAGAGGGTTTGGAACGCCAGAAAGGCTCAAAAATCACCTCCAAGGACGCTTCCATGCTCAAACTCCCAAAAGAACAGGCTCACGGAAGCTGAAGTGGAAACTCAGCTATATCTTTGGAAACGAGATTGAACCAGTCTCCTTGGCCCCTATCATGGGACCATGCTCGAAGATAATCCGACGCTTCCCTATTTGGGCGACGCCGGACGCCATTACCACGAAGGGAAACGCGGAATTCCTGAGAGTGCCTTCCCTTGGGTGGCAAAACTCCGGTCGGAAAAGATTTCTCCCCACGTTTCTTCTACCGACGTGGTTTTTGAATTTGGCGTTGGCTCCGGTTGGAATCTCGCTGGATTGAATTGTGCCGAGCGAATCGGGTGCGATGTATCTGAGTTTCTTGCCCCCGCTTTAACGAAGCAAAACATCAAATTTCTGTCTGATCCATCGTCGATTGCCCCGAATTCGCTCGACGTAATCCTTTGTCATCACACCTTGGAACATGTACTCCACCCCGCAGGGGCTTTGCAGGACTTTCGCCGGATTCTTCGGCCCGGCGGAAAACTATTACTCTTCGTCCCCTACGAGAAAGAACGGCGATATCGAAACTACAATCGCAACGAACCCAACCATCACCTCTATTGCTGGAACGTGCAGACTCTGGGAAATCTGGTCGAAGCGATGGGATTTAAAGTGGTGGAATGCGGTGTTGGCCGTTTTGGTTACGACCGCTTCGCTGCGCACTGGGCAACGCGGCTCAAGGCGGGAGAAACCGGGTTTAGAGTTATCCGGCAGACGATCCACCTTTTGAAACCCGCCTTCGAAGTGCGAATGGTGGCAATGAAGAAATAACTCTCTGGAATTACTTCAACCGCGATTCAATTCGCATTCGCCAAAGCCGGCTGCCCCTTCGAATTTTTGCCGGCAGCCACCGCGGGTTTGCTCCCATTTTTCAAAGTGATTTTCTTCCCCACTATGCAGGTAATGGTTGTGCCGCGACCTTCCTTTCCAGAGACATCCAGAGTCGCCCCGATCATCCGAGCGCGATGCTGCATGACGCGCAGCCCCATCCCCTTCTCCTTTTTACGGTTTTTCGAAAACCCGACACCGTCGTCCTTGATTCGCAGGGTAATAATTCGATTCTCGCGCGCCAGGCTGATCCAGATTTTTTTGGCCTTGCCGTGTTTAATGGCGTTGGTGGTCGCCTCCTGCGCGATGCGATACAAATGGACCGCCACCGCATTGTCTTTGATTTTAATCGCAGGATCGCAATCGGCATGGGAAGCGACGCCGAAGTATTTTTTCAAGTTTTCCGAAAGCTGTTCGAGTGCAGCTTGAATATCATTCGTATCCAGAACTGTCGGGCACAATCCTCGCGCCACTTCCCGCGCCTGTAGGAGGCATTCTTTGATCAATTTCACGATCAACGCCGCATCCTTTTCTTCATCCGCCTTTTTCGTGGATAGTTTCTGTTGCAAAACCTTGGTTAAAAAACTGATTCCCGTCAGAGACTGACCCAGCCCATCGTGTAAATCCTGACCCAGGCGGCGTTGTTCCTTTTCGCTGATTTCCTGGATTTCTTTTTCCAAATCGCGGCGCTCTGTGATGTCGCGAAGAATATTCAGGTTAAGATTGGGCGCAAACTGGCAGGCGGAGAATTCCGCAAAACGCCCTTCCCCGGAAGGAAGCGTCAGGGCGATTTCTCCAATCGCCTGCTCGCGTCCACCGCGGTCGAGGTCCGCGGATTTGGTGTCGAGCAGGTCCGAGATTTTCATTTCCAAAAGTTTTTCGTGAGAATAAGCGAGGAAATTGCAGGCGGAACTGTTGACCTCAATTATTCTCCCCTGGTCATCCGAGATCAGGATTGCGTCCATGCTGCGTTCGAAAAGCAGGCGGAACCGCTCATGGCTTTTGCGCAACGCTTTCAACGTGGCGAAATGTTGCATCGAATAACGGATCGACCTTTCCACCATCGCAGCGTCCAGGTGATCTTTGACCAAAAAATCGGCGGCACCCATCCGCGTCGCCTCCAAATCGACTTTCGGATCGTCGGCGCCGGTAAGAATAATGATCGGGGCGGACGCCTGCAAACTCACCGCTTCGCGCAACAAATCCAGGCCGCTTTCCGCACCAAGGCGATAATCGACGAGGTAAACATCATGACTCTGGCGTTGAATGGCGGCGAGGCCGGAGGCGTAATTGCTGGCCCATTCCACATCAAATTTTTCGCGATAAATTTTTGAGAGCAGGCGCCGCAAAAGAATGAAAGCGTTTTCATCATCATCGACCAGCAAAACGCGAACGGAGATTTGATCCATAAATTTTAAGAGTTTTCCAACGGCGGAATTTTACGCCGGAACGAATTCTGTTCAACCCTAAGCAAATCTTTTGAAACCCCGACCGCCACTTAATATTTTCTCCTATCGCGTCCGTGGCCTGAGGAAAATCGCTTTTGAATCGATTGCGGGCCGCAGATAATTCTCCTAAACATGTTGCCCTGCGGCAAAGCCAGATGCCCACGCCCATTGAAAATTGTAACCGCCGAGCCAGCCGGTCACATCCACCACTTCGCCGATGAAAAACAACCCAGGAACGCGCCGCGCCTCCATCGTTTTGGAAGAAAGTTCACTGGTATCGACTCCACCCAGCGTCACTTCCGCCTTTGGAAAACCTTCGTCGCCCGCGGGATGAATTTTCCACGTCTGCAACCTTGCGGCAACGGATTCCAATTCGCGCGGCGAAAACCGGTTCATGGGTTGAGACGGCACGTTGCCCTGGCACCAGACCTGGACAAACCGTTGCGGCAGCCATTGGCTCAAAACTGTGCCCAATTCCTTTTTCTCGGCGCGATGAGGCTTTAACAATTCGAGGACGGAAGTCGCCGGGAACAGGTTGACGTCAATCGGTTCGCCTTCGTTGCGGTAATTGGACACCTGCAGGATCGCCGGGCCGCTGACACCTCGGTGCGTGAACAGAATGTTCTCCCGGAACTTCGCGTCGAAAACCGTCGCCACCACATCCAGCGAAATCCCGCTCAAACCCGAGTACAGATTAGATTCCTCCACGCCAAAAGTCAGTGGCACCAACCCGGGCCGGCAACGGGCGAGTTTCAACCCGAATTTCCCTGCAAGCCCGTATCCAAAATCGGTCGCGCCAAGTTTTGGAAATGAGAGTCCGCCCGTCGCCATGACCACGGACTCTGACGAGAATACGCCGGCATTGGTTTCCACCGTGAAGCTTGAGTCCTTT
>JBDSIW010000183.1:0-16518 GCA_039917795.1 Verrucomicrobiota bacterium
AGATTCGGCATCTTTACCAACGCCTGCGTGAAGACCCCGCCGCTCTCGCGAAAGTCATCGGCGATGATGAGCAGCACGTTGGGCTTTTCGGCAGCGAAGGAGGATCTGCAAAACAACGCGAGGAGCGCAAAGAAGGCGAGCAGGATGGTTTTCATTTTTCGGCAAGCTGATGAATCGTCCCGTGCAGCGAGCGTTCAATCGCTGTGGCGTCGGCTCCTGAAATTCTCACCTTGAGTTCGTAGCATTGCGTGGGCGCGAGCGCCGCGATGTAGAGCGTCACCGTGCAGGCGTCGGCGCTCAGGCGCGCGGCGGAAATTTCCAGCGGATGTTCGTCGTAGTGGTTCGAGAACGGCACCAACGCCGTCTTCACGCGCGAGATGCGCGATGGCCGCGGTCGCGATGTCGCCGCCCCAGGAATCTTCCAGCGTCATCGCGATGCCCATGCTGACGCAGAGGTCGCGCGCCTGGCGGATTTTTGTGAGGCCGCCGAGTTTGCTGATTTTCAAATTCACCACGTCCATCGCGAGGTCGCCCTTGGCGCGCAGGAGCATGGCAAGGTCGTCGATGTTTTCATCGAGGACGAAAGGATGCGGCGTCTGCCGACGCACGGCAAGGCACTCCTCGTACGTGAGGCACGGCTGCTCGATATACACGTCCACGTCGCGGACGACCTTCGCCACACGTACGGCTTCGTGCTGCACCCAGCCGGTGTTCGCGTCAGCCACGAGGCGGTCGCCGCGCTGGAGCTTTTCCGCCACGGCAAATATGCGCGCAATGTCCACGTCGGGATCGCCGCCGACCTTGAGTTGAAAACGTCGGTAGCCTTCCGCGCGATAGCCCGCGACTTTCGCCGCCACCTGCTCCGGCGATTCTTGCGAGATGGCGCGGTAGAGATGCACGTCCTCGCCGTAGCGTCCGCCGAGCAGTTCGCACACTGGCATTCCGCTGGTCTGACCGAGGATGTCCCAGCACGCGATGTCGATGCCGCTCTTCACGTACGGGTGGCCCTTGAGCGCGGCATATCCATCGTGCGATTGAGTTTCGTGAATTCGGGCGGATCTTCGTCGAGCAAATGCGGCCCGAGTTCCCGAATTCCGGCGCGCACACCTTCGGCATACGCCGGCAGATAGAACGGCTCGAGGGGGCACACCTCGCCGTAGCCGATGATCCCGGTGTCGGTCTCGACGCCGACGATGGTGCTGTCGAAGACCGTGACTGATTTGCCGCCGCTCCATTTGTAAGTCGTCTCGTGCAGAGGAAGCTCGACACGGTAGGCGAGGATGCGGGTGATCTTCATGACCAAGATTGCACGGATTATTTTGCTTTGAAGAGAAGTTACCTGCCGCGCACGATGGCGTCTTGATTCAAAATCGCGTGCCAGCATGAAACTCAGCACAATTGCCGACGTTCACGCCATCGCGTCCCTTAAAGACGGTGTGGACCTGCGGCTGCTGGAATTGATTTTCGATCATACGCCTGACATCGCCTTCTTTATCAAGGACGCCGCAGGACGCTACCTCGTCGTGAACGAATCGCTAGTGGAACGCCACGGCTTGAGCAGCAAATCGCAGATGCTCGGACGTCGCCCGTGCGACGTGTGCCCCGGCGAGTTCGGGCGCATTCCCACCGAGCAGGATGCCGCCGTGTTGCGCACCGGCCGCCCCATCATCGAGCGCCTGGAACTTCACTGGAAAGCGCCGCACAAACCGGTCTGGTGCCTCACCACCAAACTTCCGATGCGTGACGCCAGTGGCGCCGTGACCGGCCTGATCGGAATCTCCAAAGACGTGCGTGCACCGATGCCCGTGAAAGAAATTCCGGCGGAGATCGCTGCCGCGCTGCGACGTTTGGAAACCAATTTCTCGGACCCGCTCACGCCGTCCACGCTCGCGCGCAGCGCGGGACTGCCGGGCGCGCGATTCGCCAGAATCATCAAGCGCATCTTCGGCATCACGCCGAGCCAGCTCATCGCCAAGACTCGCATCGCCGCCGCCTCGCGCCTCTTGCGCGAAAGCACTCGCAGCATCGCCGACATCGCCCACGAATGCGGTTACGCCGACCACAGCGCCTTCACACGCGCTTTCCGCGCCGTGACCGGCGTTACCCCCGCGCACTTTCGCGCCGGCGGCCGGGCAGGATGAAAGCGGCGGCGGTGATGCCAGGACGGTTGTTGATCGTGAGCTTCATCCTCGCACACGCGAGGCACTGAAAAAATCATGCCTCAGCGCGGAGTCACCTTCCCGCTACGCTTTTCATTTCAAAGCTGAGAAGTCCGCTGCCCACAGCCTGAAAGCCTCGACACTGCTCCGTAGCTTCCTCGGTTTCCTTTTCGACACGCTGCCACTCAGTGTCCTGATGAAATAAGGTGATGGGTTGGTGGACGCTATGTCTTCCAAGGCTGGTTCGATGGAGCGAATCGTAACATCTCCGCAGACCTCGCAGAGCAACTGCGGATTCTCAGAATAATGGAATTCAGGCGGGAGGATTTCCGCCATTTACTGCACTTCCCTACTTTGAGCGTATATGTGCGGAGTGTTTGGATTGCCCTGCTCTGAGAATATACTCGAAAAACCCTTAGAATCAGTGGAGCGGGTGAAGAATCGAACCCTCGTGACCACGAACAAAGCCTCTTCGCGTTGCTGAGTTGCGGTCATGATTGGTCCAGAGTTGCTCATCTGCCCTTACATGCGCAATCCGCGAGTGGAAAGTATGTCCCTACTTCGAGGGATTTTTTCGCGGCCCATCTGCGGAGAGTTAAGCCGATGTTGAAGCCGCTCAACGTGGCGTTGCGACGCGCATCTCCACCGCCAGCCAGGCGCGGGCGTAGGCCCACCACTGCTTGGCTGTCGGCACGGCGATGCCGAGCGCGGTGGCGGCTTCCTCGAAGTTCATGCCCACGAAGTAACGCAGCTTCACCAACTCGGCGTTGAGAGAATCGAGGGCGGCAATTTTTCCAACGCTTCGTCCAATCGCAAAAGTGCATCGTCATCCGCGACCGGTGAGGCAATCTCCACTTCGTCCAGATCAACCATGACGGCACCCGAACCACGCTTGGCGGCCACGCGTCGCCGGGGGCGGTCGATCAAGATGCGACGCATGGCCTAGGCCGCTGCGCCGAAGAAGTGCGCGCGGTTCTCGAATTGCGCGCCTCTACCCCCGCCGAGTCGCAGCCACGCCTCGTGAACGAGCGCGGTGGGCTGGAGCGTGTGACCGACGGCTTCGCGGGACATCCTGAATGCAGCAAGCCTCCGCAACTCGTCGTAAATCAGCGGCAATAATTCTTCGGCAGCCTTCGGGTCGCCCCGCTGTGCGCGGTCTAGAATGTGCGTCACTGGACTCATGACCCGAGTTGGAGCACTCGCCGCGACGCCGTGGCCAAAGATTTTCGGCTGGCGATCGAATTGTCGTGCGCGCAGATGTGAATGCCATTGAGGTTGCCAGAACAATAATCTCTTGGCGACAACCATGAGCGTTCCCATTACAGACTGGCACCGACCAGGAGGCCGGCCGAGGGATAAAGAGATGCCGAACTATTTGGAGCGACTGACTCTTGGAACCAACCACAGTTTACTTGCACTTTACTTGCACTATTTGGTAAGTGCCCTGAAATCAATGGAGCGGGTGAAGGGAATCGAACCCTCGTCTCAGCCTTGGGAAGGCCACATTCTACCATTGAACCACACCCGCACGGTCGCGCGCAGTTTTCTATCAGACCTCCCGCAATGCTGCAAGACTGGGTTTTTTGAAACCCAGCCTTGCGCACAGAATAAGAAGGTATCTTATTTTATTGCAGAATCTTACTTGCTGTCGGTTTTCTTCTCAGCAGCAGCGGCATCCGCTTTTTTCTTGGCGCCGCGTTTCGGCAGCTTCTCTTTGTCTTCCGAGCTGACTTTGGCGTATTCGTCTTTGTCCAGTTTGCCGTCTTTATTTGTGTCGTATTTCTCGACCACCTTTTTTTGCTCTTCAGTCAAGGCGGGCCGCTTATGTTCTTTTTTTTCTTCAGCTTGAGTGGTGACAATGCCGAGCAGGCAAAGTCCAAGTGCGATGGTGACGATGTTCTTCATATTTTAATTTTGCAGCTTTGCGTTGAGCGACGCGCTCCCCGGCATTGCCACGATGTTCGTTAGCTGAGACGGCGGGTCGATTTGTGCGGTTACAACTTTCCGAATCCCCGCAGACATGCCCCGACCACGTCCTCGACTGTGATGGATCGCAGACAGCGAAAATCAATCGGGCATTCGCGGCGGAAACAGGGGGCGCACGCGGCATTTGTCTGCAAAATTAGGTTGCGGTTTTCGCCCGGCAGGCCGGGGCCGGTCAGGTGGCTGGAGGTGCTTCCAAATGGAACGACGACGGGGGTTCCGACCGCGGCCGCAATGTGCATCGGCCCCGTGTCATTGGTCAGGACCAGCGTGCAAAATTTCATTCCTGCGCACAGTTCGCGCACCGACGTTTTGCCCGAAAAATCAACCACGGATGCGATGCCCAGGATCTTCTCAAGTTCGCCAGAAACTCGCTGGGTGGCCGGATCTTTCGCGCCAAAAATGATCCAGCCGCAACCGGTCGCCTCATGGAGTTTTACTGCGGCGGCAATAAAACGATCGGCCGGCCATCGTTTGGCGGGACCATATTCCGCGCCCGGAATCAGCCCGAGCCAATTGGAAGGAGTGGCATTGGAAATTGCCCGCAACCTTTCGTGAAACGACGAAATTTCGGCGTCGCTCACCACAATTTGCGGGGCAATTGCCTCGCGTTTCGCACCCAGAGTTGCGGCCAGGTGGAGGTATTGGAAAATATGATGTGCGGACGGCGAAATTTCCGGGCTCTGGACACCGGCGGGTTGGGCATTCAGGTGGTTGATCTCTGCAAGCGAACGTTTCCGCATTTCCAGGTGACCTTCCCGGCGAGGAACGGCCTGAGTCAAAAAAAATTTCCGAAAGGGACGGGCGTAGCCGATGCGCTCGGGAATTCCGGCCAGCCAGAATTCGAGGGCTGACCGATGCGAATTGGGAAACGCGAGGGCAATATCAAAGTGGCTTTCCCGCAAGCTTCTCCCGATCTGCCACACATTTTCAGCTCCCGAGAAAAGTTTAATTTCGTCGATGGACGCGTTTCCCCGCCAGAGGTCGCCAAGCTTTTGATGAGTGAGCAAGGTGATGTGCGCCTTCGGCTTCGCTTCGCGCAAACGCATCAACGCGGGCATGCTCATGACGGCGTCGCCGAGCCAGTTCACGCCGCGGACCAGGATTTTCTCCGGTTGCAGGAAAGTCGGTTGGGAAATTGCGTCAGGCATGTTGTGATGGAACTTGAGTTTCTATCTTCCATTCTCCAGTTCCACGGCGGCAGAGACACGGGCGGCGCGAGTTTTCGAGGTGCGCGGTTTCCAACGGTTATGAACCCAAAACCAATTGGCGGGATCGTAGCGAATCGCTTTTTCGAAAGCGCGATTGACGTCCGCCATGATGGACTCGATGGAACGGGCTTCGCCGTTTTCGTGCGTGGGAATTTCAGCGCCCGCCTCCAGCCGCCATTGCGCCATCCCGGTGCGATAACAAATACCGGTCAAAAGCGGCGTACGGTAACGCAGGGCGAAGAGAGCAGGAGCAGCGCTCGTGGAGCATTCACGGCCAAAAAACGGAATCCGCAATCCGTTATTCCCGGCGTGCTGATCGGTGAGCAAACCAAGAATCAAACCTTGCTCCGCCATCGCAGTTTTGAGCGCGGCCGCATCCGTGCGCCGCTCGAAAAACAAACAACCGGACCGCTCCCGAAGTTGCTGCAGCAAACGATTGAGCGAAGGCTGGCGCAGGCCGCGATAGGTGGTGGCTGTCTTGAAGGCTGGAAGGAATTGACCGAAGCGAGCGTAGAGTTCGAAATTTCCGAAATGCCCAATGGCGACCACATAGGTTTTCAGAGGCACGCCGCCAGTGGATAAAAATTTTTCCGCCCCGACAAACTCGATCCGATCGTGCAACTGGCCGTAGGTCATGCCCGCAGTTTTCGCGGCGCAGCAGAAATTCTCGCCGATGCGTTTGAAGTTTTCCATGGCGATGCCGCGAATTTCTTCGGTGGATTTCTCTGCGCGGAAACACTGATGCAAATTTTTCAGGGCAACGTTTCGGTGCCGCCTGTCCAGGAAATAAAACAGCGTCCCGCCGACGCGACCGATTCGAGCCACCCACAAAAGGGGCAGGGCCTGGAGTGCGCGAATCACGGCCCGGGCCAGGAAATAAAGCAGTTTGTCCATTTAACGGAGGCAGATTTTCTGGACGCAATCCTGGAATCCATCCGCGCCGGAAAGGATTTTGATTTCGACCCGCATAAAGTAAATCGCCAAATCCCGCCGGTCGATTTTCGGAAAGCGCACCGCGTCTTTCTGAGTGGTAATAATGGCTTGGGCCTGGCGTTTCTTGCTTCGGTTGATAGTATTTAAAATTTCCTGCTGGGTGAAACGGTGATGGTCGGCGAACCGTTTAGAGTAAACCAGATCGCCACCGAGCTTGATCAGGCTTTGCTCGAAACTTTCCGGCTGGGCGATTCCGCTGAGCGAGGCAATTTTTTTTCCGTGAAGCAAATCCAACCCTTTCTGTTCTCCATTGAAAACGTCTTCGAAATAAAGCGGGGCGTGAATGCATTCAATGATCGCGGCAGTCGAGTTGTGGTGCTGAATGCGCTTGCGCAGTTCCGCGGTGTTGCCATCACTCTTGGTGATGAAAATGGTGGTGGCGCGCGCCAGGTGGGACGGGGGTTCGCGCAACGTGCCGCGCGGAAGCAGTTGCTCATTGCCGAAAGGCTGCTGGCAATCGATCAAGACGACGTCATGCCGGCGCCCGCGCAATTTCCAGTACTGGAAGCCATCGTCAAGCAGGAGC
This sequence comes from Verrucomicrobiota bacterium, assembly GCA_039917795.1. Classification (GTDB taxonomy): domain Bacteria; phylum Verrucomicrobiota; class Verrucomicrobiia; order Limisphaerales; family CANJXF01; genus CANJXF01. The sequence goes on from JBDSIW010000183.1 coordinate 6,873, forward strand.
GTGTCGCAGCCAAATTTTTCAATGGCGTAACGCCCGCTTTTCACACGGTCTTTGTCCACGAGGACGACGACATCTTTCAAATTGGAAGCGAGCATGTAGGGTTCGTCTCCCGCCGTTTCGGAATCGAGCAACAATGATTTCCCGTCCGAGACGACGCGCGGAGGCGTGCTGTCCCCGCGGAACAGGAGCTTGTCCCAAAGTCGCTTGGTCAATGGCGGCGGCTTGGAGCGATAACCACGCGAAAGAATGGCCACGGTGCGGCCCTGGTCCTGCAGAACGCGCGCAAATTTTTCAACCACGGGAGTCTTTCCAGTTCCTCCGACCGTCAGATTTCCGATGGCGATCACCTGCACGCCGAGAGTGGAATCGCGCAGGATTCGGACATTGTAGAGAAAACGCCGGGCCTTGACTGCCGCAATAAAAATCCGGGAGAGCGCAAAAAGGACGCTGCGAAGGATGGCGGCGCGCTTGCCTCGACGTTCTCCCAGAATGACATCCAGAACGAAAGTCTCGGCGGCTTCAGTCCAGGCTCGAAAAGTCTCGCGCATTTTGGCGAGTTTGCCGATGGACCCGTCTCAGGGCAAGCGAGTGAGTAAAGGAAAATTCTGAAAAAACCGGTTTGCAATTTGATTCAAACAGAGGATATTTGCGCCTCATGTTTTTCTTAGCTCTCGGCATTACTTTGGGAATTGTGTTCGCGTCTTTTTTTGAATGGGTGCTGCACAAGTACATCATGCACCGTCCGCTCGGCAAATTTGACTACCCGTTCCGGGCTCACGCCGTTGTCCACCACCAGACTTTTAAAGCAGACCACACCTATCATTTGGTAAACGAGCCCGATAAGAAAACGATTCCGATGGCATGGTGGAACGGGCCCGTCCTTGTTTTGAGTTGCCAGCTTCCGTTTCTCATTGTTTGTCTTTTCATCGGAAATTACTGGTTGCTCCTCGGTTCATTTGTCGCTGTGGCCGCCTATTATGGCGCCTACGAATACATGCATTGGTGCATGCATTTGCCCAAGCAGCGCAACGTGGAACGCTCCTGGATTTTTTACCGTCTCAACGGCCATCACTTGTTGCATCACCGCTACATGCACAAAAATTTCAATGTGGTTTTGCCGCTCGCGGATTTGCTGACCGGCACATTGATGCTTCGCTCCAAGGTCTGTTTTGCCCAGGCGCAAGGGCCGCGCGTGCCGAACGTCCAGCCGAAGTCGAATACCCGGCCGCAGCGCGAAATGGTTTCCCGCTGACCTCGTTGCCGGATTCATTTGGCAACTGCAGGCAAATTCTCTTCCTTTTGAATTTGTTTTGGCAAAACTTTCGCGCATGAAAAAGAACGCATCGTTTTCCTCGAAAAAGTTTGCCGCTTATCCGCGCCTGAATCCGCTCGGAGTTGGGAAAAACATTTCCGTCGCCAACCTGATTGATCAGACATTCCTCGCCTACAACGGAGGGCGTTTGCGCGAGGCGGCCAAGCTGCTCGTTGAAAAAATGCTGCCCCGCGACGGGTTCATCGGGATGAGTTTGACGGGCGCGTTAACTCCCGCCGGCCTCGGGAAATCCTGTCTGATTCCTTTGATGAAGGCCGGATTCATCGACTGGGTTGTTTCCACTGGGGCAAATCTTTATCACGACCTTCACTATGGTCTGGATATGCAGCTTTTTGCGGGCTCTCCCTTTCTCAATGATGTGGATTTGCATCGCGACGGCGTGATTCGCATTTACGATATTCTGTTTGATTACAACGTGCTGCTCGACACGGACGCCTTCGTGCGAGAAGTAATTCAAGGACCTGAATTTCAACGAACGATGGGCACGGACGAATTTCATTTCCTCCTCGGCAAATATGTGTCCGCCCGGCAGAAGAAACTCGGCATTCGCGACAGCTCGGTTCTGGCCACGGCCTACGAATGCGGTATCCCGATTTTCACCAGCAGCCCGGGCGACAGTTCCATCGGCATGAACGTGGCTGCGATGTCGATGCGCGACTCCAAGCTTTTGCCGGATGTGAACCGAGATGTGAACCAGACCGCCGCAATCGTTTACGAGGCGAAGTCGAGCGGGCATAGATCTTCCGTGTTTATCCTGGGTGGAGGATCGCCCAAGAATTTCATGCTCCAGACGGAGCCGCAGATTCAGGAAGTGATGGGAATCCAGGAGAAGGGCCACGATTATTTTCTGCAATGCACCGACGCGCGGCCGGACACGGGCGGACTCAGCGGTGCCACTCCCGCCGAGGCGGTCAGTTGGGGCAAAGTTGATCCTGACACGCTCCCCGATTGCGTCGTCGCCTACGTGGACACCACGATTTCACTCCCGCTTCTCACGGCGTATTGCTTGAGTCGAGTCAAGCCGCGGAAGTTAAAACGATTGTATCATCGCCGTGACGAAATGTTGGGCAAGGTCCGTTCGCTTTATCTCAAAACAGGAACGGTTTCCAAGGTGATGACCAGCCGGAAAATTGCCAAACGCGCCAGCAGCGTGGGCACCAAGACCGTGGATCGCGACCGTTGATCCCCATTTAACCAGAAGTTTCCAATCGAGGTGTTGGAGGGGTTTTTGTTTACCAGGCATTGAAATAAACGCCGCCTTCGTACGCCCAATAATTCGTCATACGGGCGATTGGCTTCCAGAGGACCGAGCCATCCAGGTAACCGACGTTGCCGCCTGCGGCACCGACCGCTTTGGAAGTTTTCCCTCCGACCGACATAAAGACGCTACCGTTCTGCATGATCGGGCCGCGCCGGCCATGAGGGGCGATCGTCCAGCCGGCGGGCTCGGCGTCCCACGCATTCAAATCTGCCGCGAGCACGTTTGTCCCGGCGTCCGTGAGCTTTTGGGGCGAGGTCCATTTTGGATTGGGTTCACCTGCCCACGGTTTTTTGCAGGCGCCATTGTAGCTATAACCGATGACGTAACCGATTCCCGGCCGATAATATTGAAATTGGTTCATCAAACTAGGGCAGCTGCTCATGTTGCTGCTCGCGTATTGCTTGATGCCATTAAACGTTATGCTCCCAACCCAGATCGTGTGGGTGGCGCCATCATCCCGCACGCCGGGCGGGAGTTTTTGCCGGTTATCATCCCCGTACAAATGACACGAGAGGCCCAATTGGCGAAGGGCGCTTTGGCAACTCGCGCGCCGCGCCTTCTCTTTTGCGGCCGCAAGTGAAGGCAACAAAAGCGCCGCCAGAATGGCAATGATCGCGATGACCACGAGCAATTCAATTAGCGTGAAGGCGGCTCGCATGGAAAATCGCGGGACGAAATTGGAATCAACCGGATACGACTGTTGAGGAGATGGGCGTTTCATTGCCTTTTGCGTTGTGGTTCGCCGGCGAGTATCCGCCGCCGCAGGGGCAAGGCAAGAATTTTGTCTCGACGACGGCGGATGTTTTTCACCCGCGCGCGTCGGTCCACCGCAACGCCTAGAGTCTTCGGCCAGTGAGCTTCTTGAATGCTTCCAGATATTTCTCAGCCGTTTTCTCAACGACATTTTCAGGCAAGGCAGGAGCCGGTGGTTGCTTGTTCCAATCCAGCGTTTCGAGGTAATCGCGCACGAATTGCTTGTCAAAACTTGGCTGGCCTTTGCCGGGTTGATATTCGCTGGCGGGCCAGAAGCGGGAGGAATCCGGCGTCAAAACCTCGTCGATCAAGATCAATTTTCCCTCGAATAATCCGAACTCAAACTTCGTGTCGGCGATAATGATTCCGCGCTCCCGGGCGTAATCGCGTCCGGCTTTATAAATCTTCAAACTCAAGTCGCGCGCCTGCGTCGCGATTTCCACTCCAACAATGTTGCATGCTTCCTCGAAAGAAATATTCTCGTCGTGGCCCGACTCTGCCTTGGTCGAAGGCGTGAAGAGCGGCTCGGATAATTCCGCAGATTCTCCCAGGCCCGCGGGCAATTTGAGGCCGCAGACGGTTTGCGACTTTTTGTATTCTTTCCATCCGCTGCCGGACAGGTATCCGCGCACGATGCACTCAATCGCGAGCGGCTTCGCTTTTTTCACGATCATGGACCGGCGCGTGAGCGATTCGGCGAAAGGCTGCAAGTTGGCGGGCAACGGCGCGCCGGATTTGGCGAGCAAATGATTTGGCACGAGGGCGGCAAACTTCTCAAACCAGAAGTGGGAAACTTGAGTGAGCACTTCGCCCTTGCGCGGAATGCCATTGGGCATCACGCAATCGAAGGCGGAAATGCGGTCGGTCGCGACGAGCAGGAACGCGTCGCCCAGATCAAACACTTCGCGAACTTTTCCGCTGCGCACTTTTTTAATACCGGGAAGATCGAGTTGGAGAATGGGTTCATTCATGGCCCGCGAATCATGCGGATTAAGAAGCAAAGTTCAAATTCAAAGTGGGATCGAAGTGTTTTCTATTTCCCTTACACTGAATTTTAATCGCGATAATATTTCGGCGTGAGCTGTTAGGATTCAGAGGAAGACCAGAAACCTAGTCTTGAACTTCCTGCCTCGCCCCGCATCATCGCCCCGTGAATTTCCTTGTCACCGGCGGCGCGGGTTTTATCGGCTCCACTCTCTGCGAGCGCCTGTTGGAGGCCGGTCATGCGGTTTGGGCGTTCGACGATCTGAATTCTTTCTACGACATCTCGATCAAGCAGCGAAACCTCCGCGAAATCCAGGCGCACGCCAAGCCGTTCACCTTTATCCATGGCGACCTCACCCACCGCGACGCCGTGGATAAATTATTTCACGAAACGAAATTCGATCAGATCATCCACCTTGCGGCGCGTGCTGGTGTGCGCCCAAGCCTGGCCGAACCTGCCCTTTATCAGCGCGTCAACGTCGAGGGCACCGTCAATCTGCTCGAAGCAGCGCGCCTGAACGGCGTGAAAAAAATTACGATGGCTTCCTCCTCCTCGGTTTACGGAGTGAATGCGAAAGTTCCGTTTTCTGAGGTGGACCCGATCTTTTCCGCGATTTCACCCTACGCCGCGAGCAAGCTCGCCTGCGAATCGCTCGGCCATGTTTATCATCGCGTTTACGGAATGGATGTCGTGATGCTCCGCTTCTTCACGGTTTATGGCCCGAGGCAGCGACCTGACCTGGCCATTCACAAATTCGCCCAGCTCATTACCGCCGGGAAACCGATTCCTGTTTTCGGCGACGGCTCCACCGCGCGCGACTACACCTATGTTTCGGACACGATCGATGGCGTTTTGGCCTGCACGAAAAAGGAGTTTGGTTATGAAATCCTCAATCTCGGCGAGTCCCAAACCGTCACGCTCAGTTACCTGATCGAACTTCTGGAAAATGCGCTCGGCAAAAAAGCCGCGATCGATCGCCAACCGCTCCAACCCGGCGACGTTCCGATCACATTCGCTGACATTTCCCAAGCGCGGGCGAAACTCGGCTACAATCCCAAGGTGAAAATCGAGGAAGGTGTTCCGCGTTTTGTGGAATGGTTTCGCCAAACCGGTGACGAACTTCGTTGCGGACACCATTCGTGAGCCACCGCGGCTGCCAGCCGCCGCGCAGAAAATCCACTCTCATCTCGACGCCCCACGACCCGGTCCGTAGAGTGTCGCGAAATTTATTTTGATGAGCCGACCCGAAAAATTGCTGCGCGAACTGATTGCGCTGCCGAGCATAAATCCGGCTTTCGCTCCGCCCGGGGATCCAAAGTCGGGCGAGCAACGCGTGGCGGATTTTCTCGCCGCGACGGCCGCGCGGGCTGGGTTGCCCGTCGAGTTTCAAACGGTTGAGCCAGGCCGAGCCAATTTTCTCACCCGCCTTTTGCCGTCTGGAAAAATCAAACAACGAATTCTCCTGGCCCCGCATCTCGACACCGTTCCTGCGGCGAATGAAAAACAATTTTCACCCTTCGCCCGGGCCGGCCGGTTGTATGGACGCGGTGCCTGCGACACCAAGGGCTCGGTCGCCGCGATGTTTACGGCCTTAATCCAACTTGCGGAAGGAAGCCGCCGGCCAAGTCACACCGAAATTATTTTTGCCGGACTAATTGACGAAGAAGCCGGCCAATTCGGTTCGCGCGCGCTGGCCAAAAGCGGACTGAAGGCGGACCTTGCCATCGTGGGTGAACCCACCGAGTCCAAAATCGTCACGGCGCACAAGGGAAGTTTGTGGCTGCGTTTGGAGACGCATGGAAAAGCCGCGCACGGCGCGCGACCGGATCTCGGCAAAAATGCGATTCACGAAATGGCGCGCGTGGTCGATCTGCTGGAAACGAAGTATGCCGCCCAATTGCGTCGCCGCCGCCATCCGTTGCTCGGCCACCCCACGATCAGCGTTGGCACCATAGCCGGCGGCACCCAGGCGAACGTGGTTCCCGATCGTTGCGTGGTCACCGCCGACCGCCGGACGTTGCCGGGCGAAACCGATCAAAGTGTGCGCCGCGAATTTTTGCAATTGCTCCGGGCAAACGGGCTTTCCGTCACGCTCGATAATCCCAAGGGAGCCTCGTGCCTTTCGCTTGAAACCGATCCTGAACTTCCGATCGTCCGGCAATTTTTCGATGCGCTCGGCCAAAAGAAAGCCGCAGGCGTGGACTACTTTTGCGACGCGGCGGTGCTTTCTCGCGCGGGAATTCCCAGCGTCGTCTTCGGGCCGGGAAACATTGCGCAGGCGCACACGTCGGACGAGTGGATTTCGATTCGCTCGCTCGAACAGGCCAACGCGCTCCTTTTGAAATTTCTGCAATCCTTGCCTTGATGAATTCCGAATCGCGCAAGGCATTTTTTCGGCAAAGCGGCTGGATGGTTCTGGCCACTGGCATCGGTGGAGTTTTCATGTCCGCGGTCCACCCTGTCACCGCAAAAATTGAGGACTACGCACTTTTTGCCGTCCTTCTCCGGTGCCTCATCCCGTTGGGAATTCCAACGGCAGGATTGCAAATCGTTTTTGCGCAACAGGCGGCTGCTGCCATTGAGGAATCGCAAGTTGAGCAACTCCGGCGGACCGCTCGTTCCGTGATGGCAGTATTGTTTTTCGGCTGGCTCGCTTTGGCCGCGTTTCTTTTTTTTGCGCAGGATTCGGTCCTCCGCTTCCTGCAAATCAACAATGCCCGCGCGCTCTGGACCACAATGCTCGTGGTTTTGGTTTCGCTCTGGCTGCCCGTGCTGCGGGGGATTCTGCAAGGGCGCCAGAATTTTATGGCATTGGGCTGGGCCGGTATTTTGGATGGTGCCGGGAGGCTTCTTGCCGCTTCCATCATCGTGAAAATTCTTCATGGCGGCGCTGCCGGGGCGATGGCCAGTGCGGTGTTCGGACAATTAACGGTTCTGGCAGCGTGCCTTTGGTGGGGCCGTGACGTTTTTACCGGACGCACCTCGGCTTTCCAATGGCGCGTGTGGTTCAAGCGGCTTATCCCGTTAACCTTCGGCTTCGGGGCGCTTCTCTTCGTGCAATCCGCGGACCTGATTTATGTGCAAAGCGTCTTGTCTGGGGAACAGGTGAGGTTTTACACGCCAGTAAATGTCATCGGTTTTGCTTTGGTGCAATTCACCGGACCGATGGTGGCGGTGATGTTCCCGAAGGTGGTGCGCAGTTTGGCTCGAACGGAAAAGACCGACGCACTCAAGCTGACTTTTTTCACGACGGCTGCGGTGGGAATCGCTGCGGCGCTCGTTTGCACCATTCTGCCCGAGCTGCCCTTTCGCGTTCTTTATTTTACCCGGCCCGAATTCTGGAAATCCGCCCCGCTTGTTCCCTGGTTTGTCTGGTGCATGGTCGTGACCACTCTGGCCAATGTCCTGATCGGAAACCTCCTTGCGCGGGAGAAATTCTCGATTGTCCCGTCGCTGGTGGTCATCGGATTGGCTTACGGCCTCACCCTTTTCCTTCTGCGAAATTATTTGAAGTCCCTTCCTCCCTTCGACGCCCTCCAGCGAGTGGTTCTGACCCTGGGCGGATTCAACCTGGCTCTGCTGGCGGTGGCCGCGTGGTTCACCTGGCACAAAGCCGCGCTCACTCCGGTTTTCGGCTCGAAAGAGGCCGCGGCGCGCTGAGCTTTTTATAAAGCCAGCCTTCAATCGGACGCAACGGGCGCAGTAATTTGTAGAGCAGCGGCCAATAAACCACCCGCAGTCGAATGACAGATAGCAACATCGTCATTGAAGTCTTTCCGAGTGTCACTTTTGAGCCAACTTTGTCCGTCCATTCCGTCGGAACTTCCAACACACGCAATCCGGCGCGTTTAAGCGAGTAAAGCAAATTGATGTCAAACGCCATGTCCGCGATGTGAAGTGTCGCATGAATTTTTTCCACGACACCACGGCGCAAAACTTTCGCGCCGCATTGCGTGTCGCGGATGTTCATCCAGAAAAAACCTTGCACGATGGCGTGAAAAACCCGGCTGGCGAACTGGCGCTGGCCGGATTGCGATTGGTGCAGGATGGCGCCGGGAATCCAGCGCGAACCGATCACGCAATCCGCCACGTTCGTCCGGCGAACCAGATCGTGAAACGCCTTCGGCCCAGTCGCGCCGTCGGCATCCACATACCCAATCAGGTCCGCGAAGGGCGCCAGCTTTAGCCCCTCGATCAGCGCGCCGCCTTTCCCGATGGGCGCGGCGAACTCCAGCGATTGCACCTCGGGAAATTCAACCGAAACATTTTTTACCACGCCGATGGTGTCGTCGCGGCAACCATTGAGCACGACGACCAGTTGAAATTTCCCGGCGTAATTCTTGCGAAAATATTCGGCGTATTCCCGCAAGACCGGCTCGATTCTGCGCTCCTCGTTGTAGGCCGGGATCAGCACCAGAAGGCTGGGAGCGGTTGTGGTCACGCGCAGTGATTACCAAAGCAAAAATTGAAAGTCGAGAATCGGCGATTTCCAAAGAATCCGCGTGGCTTATCGGGCGCGCGGCGAGCGAACCGTTTTGACCGGCGTTTTCTCCGGCTTGGTCTCAATTTTTTTGCGCAGCGCCTCGAGATCCTTTTTCGTCTCACGGCTGTCCTTTTTCAAATCCAAGATCTCGTCGCGCAAGGCTTTCAGGTTGTTGGAGGGATTGTCCGCCGTGCGGATGGCGACCAGAGCCTTCTCGGCGACTTTTCGCTCGTCGCTTTCCCGCGATGCGCTCGCGAAAGTCGCCAGGACGGCACGCCCCTTGGGATCTTCCAGTGTGCCGAGCGCGGCGATGGCCGCGAGTTGGATGCCTTTCTTTTTGTGATTCACCTTGCGGGTGAGGAATTCGCGCACGGAATCTTTTTCCTTTTCGTTTCGGGCAATGTAGGCGAGCGCATCCAGTCCCGAGGCAAATCCGCGCGTGGTGAACCGGCTTTCGCCCTGTTGCAGGGTTTGCTGGAGCGGCTGGATGAAAAAAGGATCGTCCTGCGTGCGCATCGCGCTGATGGCCGCATCGGCCAGCGTGTTGCGATAAGATTCCGAGCCGAGCAAGGCGACCAGCGATTGCCGCGATTCCGGGCTCGAATAATTTCCCAGCGCGCGAATCCATTGCGCGCGAATATCGGGGTTTTTCTCCGAGGAAATGGCCGCGGCGGCGTGGGTAAAGGCGTTCGGGGAGAAAAATCCCCCGATGCTCGCCGCCACCTGGCTGCGAACCCGCGCGTCGCTTTGCCTGGAGGCGAGCAATTCAGCGAGCGCTTCGTCGCTGTGGATTGCCTGCAAGGCTTTCGCCGCCTCCATCCTTACTCCATG
>JBDSIW010000184.1:0-3403 GCA_039917795.1 Verrucomicrobiota bacterium
GCTCGGACCGTGGCCATTCACGTAGAGACTGTCGTGCGCGTAAAGCAAGCCCATCGCCTGGTGGAGCGGCGCGGGAATTTTCTCGGTCTTCGCAATCTTGCCATCGGCTGAAAGCGTCACGCGAAAAAGCGGTAATTCATCCTGTTGCGGAGAAATGATCAAGCGCCCTTTGTCATCGATCGTCATGCAGATCCAGGATCCTTCGCCAGCCTGGGCGGAGGAAAGCAGTTCAGCTTTGAAGCCTGGGAGCAGGGTCAAGTCCTCGACCGCCGTGGCCTGGCTCGCCTTGAGGACGTCGCCCCATGGCGCCACGCCGATCTTTCCCCGACTGACCGCAGCGACCCATTTCGCGCCGGGCGCAAAAGTGCGCGAAGACCAATTGGGTTCCTCAGCCGTCGTGCTCTGCCAGAGCGTGTCGGTCACGACGAGCTGATGTTTGCCGTCCGACAAGGTGATATCCAATTTGGCAATCGCCGCCGCGTCGCCGCCTTCATTTTTTCCGCGGATCGCGATGGAATTTTCGCCACGCTCGAGGTTCTTCGCCACGTTGGCGACCTTGGCGTCATTCCAGCCTTTGCCGTCAATCACCTTTTCACCATTGATCCAGACCGCGATTTCATCATCGGCAGTGGCGGTAAGAGTGGCTTTGGCTGGCTTCTCGGCGACCGTGAAAACTTTCCTGAAATAACGAACCTCGTTGTCGGCCGGCGCGGCGCCGCCATTGGGATGCCAGATCCATTCCGGAACCTGTGCCTGACATGCGATGGGAAGCAAAGTGAGATAGAAAACAAGGCGATAGATTTGGGACATGCGGCGTTATTGGTAAACAGCCCGGCTTATTCGAGCAATCGGAAAGTTCTGTCTTGAAGAAATGCGGGAGAAATATTCGATTCAAAAGGCGATTGCTGGTCTGAAATCTTACCGAGGCTTCTCTCAGCTGCGCGGCTGATGGCCAAGTCGACCGATACGGCCAATGCATTCAATTTCGGCGATGCGCTTTCGGCTTGGTGACCATACCAACCTAAGGCTTTCACAGCATTGAGCCGGACCGAATAACGTGGATCATCGAGCGCTTCAATCAGCACCGGCACACTTAGTTCAGGATGCAATCTGGACTCGCCCAAGAGCTCAACCGCATTGGCTGCAACATCTGCATCCAAACTTTTCACGCAAGTGATGATTGCAGGAAGCGCTGTCGCCGGACTGTTCGTGCATCTGCCTAAAGCGCGCAGCACATGTATCCGTTGGGCTGTATTGTCGCTTTTTTTCAGAACGTTTATCAAGGAGGGCACTGCTTTTAAGTGGATGAGTATGTCAGCCGCCAACTCCGCGCCCGGCGCTTTGGGATTGCATGCAATTTTTTCCAACTCGGGAATGGCGGGCGTGGCTTTAGGCCCCAACTCAAACAATGTATTGTAAGCCTGCGAACGGAGTTTCAGAACCCGCGATGGATTAAGCCACCAAATCAGCTTGCCCGATACAGAGCTGCGTCGGGAGCCCGGCTTGCCGTAGATTTTCTCTACCAAAGCAATTTCTAACGAATTGGGTTGAGCATTGATCCACTTCAAAAGAGTGGGCAGCGCATTGGAACCAATTTGCTGAATGGCATTCTCCGCTTCCAATTCGCGCGGATCAACTGGGTCTTGCGGCATTCCGCGAAAGAAAGGTAGCGGTAATTCGCCGAAAAGCTGGTGCTTCTTGTGAGCCGCACGAAAACTAATCCACTGCGAAAGTTGTACTCCTTGAAAGCGAGGCTCGGCAGCGAAATCGATCGAGAACAATACCGCGATCACAACGCAGGCAGACAAGGGAAGAAACAGCAGCAGCCAAAGCTTGCGGCGAGTGAACATGAAAGAACGTTGGCGTTAATACGACTAACCGTCAATCTCGGTAGTCCGGACTTTCGCCACTCTTTTCGTTTGTGTCCTGAAGACTTGATGGTTTGATTCCACTCGTGACCGAAGATTTTTCAGACGCCGCGCTTGTTCTGGCCGGGCACGGCTCCACGCTTAACCCCGACTCCGCCGCGCCGACGCATCAGCACGCCGATGAATTGCGGCGTCGCAAGATTTTTGCCCAGGTCCAGGAAACGTTCTGGAAAGAGGAACCGTATTTCGCCCAGGTGTTGCGCGGGATTTTTGCGAAACGCGTTTTCATCGTCCCGTTGTTCATCAGCGACGGCTATTTCACGGAAGAAGTCATCCCGCGTGAACTCGGGTTTCAAGTTCAAGAATCAAAGTCCAAGGCTCAAAGTTTTCGGACCATTGAAACTCGGGGAGAACAGACGTTCTATTACTGCGGCCCCGTCGGCACGCACGAAAGCATGACCGAAGTACTGCTCGCGCGCGCTCTGGAGGTGGTGGCAAAGTTCCCCTTCCCGCGCGAGCCGAAGCCCGCCGAAACGACTCTTTTCATCGCTGGCCACGGCACGGGTAACAACGAGAATTCGCGCAAAGCGATCGAACATCAGGTCGATTTGATTCGCGCCAAAAAAATTTACGCGGACGTTTACCCCGTCTTCATGGAAGAGGAGCCGCGCATCGCCGATTGCTACACGCTCGCCCAGACCAAAAATATTGTGATGGTTCCGTTTTTCATCAGCGACGGCTTGCATTCATTCGAGGACATCCCTGTGATGCTCGGCGAAGCGCAAAAGATGGTGCAGGAACGATTCAAAGCCGGCCAACCCACGTGGCGCAACCCAACCGAGAAAAACAAAAAGCGCGTCTGGTATTCGGCCAGCATCGGGAACGAGCCGCACATCGCTGATGTCATTCTCGAGCGCGTCCGCGAGGCTGCATCCATTCCTCGCGCGTGAAACTTTTTTACACCGGCCCAGTGGTCAACGCCGAGATGCTCGTGATGATGCTGGAAAAGCACGGCATCAGCGCCACTCAGGAATTTGAGGATCCAAACTTGCCGGACGACGATGATCTGAGCCGTCCCGCCAAAGTTTTCGTTCCCGAGGACGAATACGATCGCGCGTATCAACTTTTTTACGCCGAGCGGGAAGACGAATTGTAGGCTGGAAAATCAGCGGGAATAGCGCTCCAGAATCATCTGATGGATTTCATCGCGCAGAGCGGCCAAGGTCGTTTGTGTTCGTTGCAGAAACGTTCGTCGAGAAGCGCTGGTTTCCGTTTCCAACAACGCGGCGGCGAGATGGGAGCCGTAATTCATCCCTTCGATCTGAGAATGCAGAAGTTTGAATTCAAACGGTTGGCCACTGGCGCGCAACAGCCCTTTGCCTTCGTCCTTTTCAATCAATTCGCGCGCCCTTTGTTCGATTACGGGAAGGCCCGTCGATTTCAGATTCAAAGGCCGATTTTGCCTGGCCAATTCCTCCAATTCCTTCGCGATCTGTTTCGATTCGCGGGCGACTTTTTGAATGACCGCTTTCAAT
>JBDSIW010000185.1:0-6944 GCA_039917795.1 Verrucomicrobiota bacterium
AGCCATTTCAACAAACTCCTCGAATCGAAACAGGAATTCTTACGGCGGGAATTCGCCGTCGTTTAACAATTCGATACCGAACCGTCCGGTTGTTTAAGGTTTGTAAGCGGTCCCCTTGTATTTGTCCGGTCCGGGAATCAAAGAATCCACGCTGGCGAGTTTGCTTCCATCTTGACTCTTGGCGAGCTTGCTGGCGTTCTCGCTCACGTCTTCGGCCATCTTGGAAATTGCTGCTTCGCTACCCGGTTTCAAATCATCTTTCACCGCTTCCAGCATCGCTTTGACTTCGGGCAGGCTGGTTGCCTTTTCGATTGCGGCAAGCCGGTCTTTTGCGGCCTTAACTCGCGCGAGCATGCCCTGATAATAAGGACCGTCTTTCGTGGCTTTGGCCAGCCCGCGCAGGCTGTATTCCAAATCGAGCGCGCGGCCGGTGATATAAAGCATGCGCTGGCGGTCTTGTGGAATCGGCTCGTTTATTTTGCCGGCAGATTTCTGCATATTGTGCCGAACTTCCCCGGAGAGCCAGGATACCAGTTCAAAATCGCTGCCCGCTTTGTGGCCGCCTACATTCACGAGATTTTCTTCTGGCACCGTGTGACAGGAAAAGCAATTGGCCGCGACGTGATAATAATTGTTTGGTCGCAACATGCCGAGTTTCTCAGCCTTGACCAGACGGGCCGGGTCATCCTTGGCGTTGTGCACTTTGTTCCAATCTTTACCCGCTCCGTGACACGATTCGCACGAGATGCCGGAGATCGCAGTTACTTTTCCATCGTCAGCCGCCTGCGTGGTATAATGGCATTTCAAGCACAAGCTTTCGTCCTTGATGCGGCGCATTCCCAGTTTGGTCGCAATCTCCTTGGCCTCAGGCCGGCGATGCATGCTGTTAAAGGTATCGAAGTGATGCGTAAGCTTCCAGGCTTCGACCATGGACGCGTGGCACTCAGTACAGTTTTCCGCGCCGAGAATTTTCGCCGGGTCAGCGTGATACGCGCTCTCCGGGGCGGCGAAGGCCGGGATCAAACCGGCACTCACAAGGAACAGAGAAATCAATCGAGTCCGCGCAATGAATAATTTCATAGGTTTTTTATTTGTCGTTCAATTCATTCAATTTCTTCGATTACGCTTCCAAAGCCAATGCTGTTTCTGGAACACAAATGCAGGTCAAACAGCTTCCCGCTTCGACCTCACACCCGGGTTCTTTTAGATATTTGACTTTGCCAGATTTGATCGCGGTTTTGCAAGTGCCACAATTTCCCGCGCGACATCCGTAAGCGAGCGGAATATTTTCGGCCAAGGCCAGATCAAGCAACGAGTCGGCCTGGCCTTTCCAATCCACATCGCGTCCCGATCGCGCAAAAGTTATTTTCACCGACTCCGTTGCCAGCACCGCCGTCGGCGCGACCTTTTTCACGCTCGCGGGACCAAATGCTTCCATGTGAACGTGAACGGCGGGTACTCCCCAATCGCGCAGATTGGTTTGCATGCTCTGCATCATCTCGCCCGGCCCGCACAGATAGAAATCAAAATTGTTGGAGGGCAGTTCTACCTTCAGCAGATCGAGAGTGACCCGACCCTTGGCATGACAGTGTTTATCTGCGATGTCGCAATCCTCTGCCTGGCTGTAACAAACGCGTAATCGAACGTTGTTGTTGTTCCGCGCGACCGTATCCAGGTGTTCCTTCATGATGTGATCAGACTTATTTCGGACGCCGAAAAAGAACCAGACTTCACGCTGAAGACCTGACTCCACAATTTCGTTGAGCATGCTCAACATCGGGGTCACGCCAACGCCCGCCGCAATCAAAACCACCGGAGTCGTGCGATTGACATCAAGGTAAAAAGCACCTCCCGGAGCCTTCACATCCACGATGTCTCCGACCTTTAAAGCTTCGTGGAAATATTTAGAAGCCAGCCCGATTTTCTTGATCGTGACGCGATAAAAATCCTTGCGCGGTTTATCGGAGAGAGAATAGCAGCGAATGACGCGGTTGCGCTCCGTGGGAATATCGAGTTCAAAAGTGAGATACTGTCCGGGATGAAAACCGGGCAACGCTTTCTTGTCATGCGGGATCAGATAAAATGAACGGACGGTTTCGAATTCCGTGTCGATGCGGGAGATTTCGAATTTCCGGGTGCCGCTCCAAGGGACAGTGTTCTCCTGGCGTTTGAGTTGAGCCCGCGCGAGCGCCAGGCGCTCGGAAAAAAGATCGGCCTCATGTTTCTTCTGAACTCCGGCGAACGATAGCTTTCTGGAAGTTGCGTAAAGCAGAAGCAACAACTGACCTGCAAGCAGAAAGCTAAGAGAGAGACCGAGAAAAATAAGAACGTTAACCAGCATCACTTAATACTATTAATTGTCGTTTCATCAGAATTTTACAAGCAATTCCATTCGCCCGCCATAAGAAGGTGAAACCAAATCCCGATTTACGCCAAAAGCGTCCAGAACGAGAACGAACCGGCGACCGAATGATTGCTGGTATCGCACGCCGATGCCTTCTGCGGCGCGCTGCCGCGCAAATTGCGGATCCTCCGTAGGAGCGCGCCCGCCAATTTCAAGGATGACCTGCCGACGGCGAAGCTCTCCGAAAAACATTTGATAACCTAACGCCCCGCCTACCGCATTATCCGCCTGATTGCTTAACGGCGCTCCATATCGCCCCAGGCCCACAGCCGCGTTCAAGATGCCGACGCGTCCCAATGGACCGCCTGCAGTGGTGTCGCGCACCGCGGAAGTAAAGTGGTCGATTGCCCAAAAACCGTTCAAATAAATAAGATCCGTTCCCCACGGCACGGTGTAGGAAAGTTCGGTGAAAAGCAGCGTGCCATTGCCGACTTTGGGGCCTGGTTTTTCCAACGCAATCGAAGTATTGGCGCGAAACGTCGTGTTGATTTTTCCGATGCGTTGCACCGCGCCGATCCCTGCGTAGAGCCCGTCGCCATCGCTGCTCGAAGGCACGTAAACCAAATCAGCTTGGATAGTGCTTACGGGAAAATCCGCCGCAGCATCAACCCCAAAGATCTGGGCACTGTGATCGCGGACGTTTGCCGCTGTCGTGAAGTTCGGACGTTCAATGCGGTCAAATGCGAAAAAAGGAGAGATTCGCATTGTGGAACCGCCTGGCACGCGAAGCGAATTGCGCGTGATGCTGATCATATCCACACTGTCATCATTGGCTAAAATTCCGTCCTGCAGAGTCAGCGGCTGCCGTCCGACGGCAAAGCTATAATCCAAACTCAGCCGGTCTGCTTGGTCGAGTCGCGGAAAGATTTCACCGAACTCCCCCTCAAAGAAGAGGGTGCGCGGCGTTGCGCTGAAAGCCTCCACCCCGCCACGGGTGGTGCGGTCGTTTGGTTCAATATTATAGCCCGCGAATCGGGTGCCGGTCTTCAGCCGGGTTTCATCCAGTGGACGAAATCCGAGCACCACTCGTTCGGTGGGAGATAATTGCAAGTTGCCGAAAATATCCAATCGGTTGGCCCATTCCGTCGTGGTGGTATTCGGTTGCGGAGAGATCGCCCGGGAAGATCCGCGGTCGAAAGTTTGGATCGCGCTCCGGAAAGTCCCAAACACCCAGAGATTTGGCGACCACACCGCGC
Organism: Verrucomicrobiota bacterium; assembly: GCA_039917795.1. Taxonomy (GTDB): domain Bacteria; phylum Verrucomicrobiota; class Verrucomicrobiia; order Limisphaerales; family CANJXF01; genus CANJXF01. The sequence continues at coordinate 3,601 of JBDSIW010000185.1, forward strand.
CGGTGGGCAGGGTGAAGCCGCGTTGCAAATTTCCTTTCCCCAAAAACTTATCGCCAATTTCCAAAAGCGGCGCGGGCCTTTCGGGAAAAGTCGATAGATCGAGCGGCGCGGGTTGATCCGAAAACCGGGATTTATCTTCGCCCTCGGCCGCGTGCGCCATCAATGAAGCTCCTGCAAATACCGCGAGGAACACCAATTTGGCTGGTTGAATCAACGAACTATTTTTGCACATAAGGGACTGCGGAATCGGGTTTCTCCGAGAGGTTGATGGTGGGTTTGCTTCTGTCCAACTGCAACGTGATCTCTTTGTCATAAAGCAAAGATTGCCCGTTGCGCAACGCGTCCGCTGCCTGTCGCGGGGACATGTTGTAATCGAGGCCGACCACCGTGATTTCGGTGAGCAAATTAATCGGAACCATTCCGGCCAGAAGTCGAATGCGAACTTTGTAAGGCCCTTTTCCGGTCAAGGCGGATTTCTTGACGGTGTATTCAGCCCAGCGTGAAGCGAGTGGATCAATGCCCCGACGCTGATTGCGGGCCCCTCCCGGCCGCCCGGTGAAATTCACGGCAAAGGTTTCGGGCCGGATAAACGGCAGCGGATCAACCGAATAATTAATGGCAAGGACCTGCTCCCGCTCACCGCCGCGGACATTGCGGGTGATAAACTTGGATTGCAGTGAAAACAGGTCTTTGTCCAAAGGCAAATCTCCGTGGTGGACATAGGAGGAATGCAAGTCGCGCACATCCCCATTGGGATCAAGATCGCCGGATTTATACACCACGGTTCCCTGCGGATCGGTTACAAAAACCTGCATGTAAAAGTTGCGCTCCGCATCGAAGCCCGTTGGAACATGGTGGCCATCAGTTCCGCTCTTCACCTCGATCTTGAACTTTAGGGCTTTCTCGTCTGCTTGCTTCACGATCAAGTCGCCCAGTTGAAAACCCTGTCGCAAAATAATCAAACGCTGGCGCTGCGCTTCTGTCAGCAGTTGCTTTTGTTCATCGAGAATCGCGCGCGCGTCGAAACGATCATCCACGGATTTCCAGCGCGGCGGGAACGCGAAATCTTTCACGACCTTGTTTTCAAAGACGTCCGTTCCCCAGCCTGCCTCGTCGTCAAACGTCAGCCACTCGCGCATGGTTGCCAGTGCGGCCGCTTTGTCGTTGTGAGGGAAAAATCCCTTATGAACGATGGAATAGTCTGGACCGATAAACATGTGATTGGTGCGCCGGCGCGGTTTGGTGGGCACGCCACCCACCACGGCTGCGGGCTCGTTGGCGTAACCGGATTTCTTTCCGGGAATTACTCCCATGTGACAGTCCTGGCAGGTTTCGCCTCGCTTGGCTGCGGGAGAATTCTTGTAAGAGCTGAACGCTTCTTCGAGGCGAAATCCGTTCATCAAGGTCACGTCGTGGCACGCTCCGCAGAAGCCAGGTTCCCGGAGTTGAAAGAATTTTTTGACGTCGCCATGAATTTTTCGTCCCGCTTCAGTACGGTTGGTCACCACGCGATACGTTTCCGGCATGGAAAGAACGCGGGTGAGTTCAGCACCGCCGGTCGGACCGTAAACCGGATCCAGAATGTCACCCGTGTCCAGCGCGAACCGGCCACTCACTTTGCCGTAGGCGTTCGGCAGACGATGGCAGACGATGCATGTGATGCCTTCGCGCGAGGTGGGATTGCGGTCCATGTTGCTCATATACACCGGCTCGCCAAGATTCATTCCGACTTGTGTGTGGCAACGAATACAAAAATCGCCGTTCGATCCGTAAGTCTGCTTGGTAATCGTCGCCTGCATCGCGTTGAAAATTGGACTCAACTGCGCGTAAGCGTGCGGAGAAACAGACCATTCCTTGTAATGACCCGGGTGACAGGTGCGGCAGGCCGCAGCGGAAGGATATTTATTCTCCACGAATAATTTGCTGTGTTCCGCAAACGCGTCCACCGGTTTGCCGTCCGTTTTGGCTGGCATCTCCTTTCCTTCGGATTTGTTGAAGGGTTTCGCGTCGGCCAGGAGAAATTGCCTCAATTCGTTCACAGTCTTCTGGGTTTCCGCCTCAGACTCTGAAACGGACGACGACTGGGCCGCGATCAGGCGTGGCACAGCCAATCCCCTCGTGAGGAATATAATCAATCCAACGAGAATCATTTTGAGAGGTTTCAGAGTGATGAAGATTTGATCGACTCTAGGAATTTTTTGGGAAAGGTAAATCTATTTCGGGAATAGTCAGTTTTCTCAAAGAGATAAAACGCCCGAACCAGCTAATTCTTCAACTCAAGAATGGTTTCGCGTGCTGTTGCTCATATAAGCTGATTTGGCCAGATTCAATCCAATCTGCGCGTGAGAAAAAACAACGCAAGTTTCCAGGATGATTTTTTGCAGCCTTCATCGGTAAATAGATTCGCCCGACTCTAGGAATTCTGTACCCAACGTAAATAATTTTAATTGCGACAGATGCAATTATTTGTTTGACAGGCGACTAAATAGTCGAGCAATCCGGATAAGTTTCCTAGTGGGATTTGATTCGCCAAAGATGGAATTCCGACCGGAGGAACAGTGCGCTATTGACCATGGCGGCTGATGCGAGCGTGCGCTCGCCCAAGTCGTTTTTCGAAAGCAGTTCGAATATTCTTCCCGCCTTCAGCACGAATCCAACGCCTTCTTCATTTTGGAAATAAATCCGCCCTTCCGCGGCGACCGGTGACGCCGAGAAATTGCCACCGAGGCGCTCGCTCCAGTGAACGGCACCTGTTTTCGCATCGAGACAACTGGCGATTCCCGCGTCGGAAATGAAATAAAGATCGTCACCTACAATCACCGGAGACGGAGTGTTGGGAACACCTTTCGCATGAGTCCAGACGACGTTGTTCGTCGTCACGTCGCCGTGCGCGCCAGCTGGCTTGATGGCGTAGAGCACTGGTCGATCATAACTCGAGCTGACAAAAATCAGCCCATGTGCAAGCACCGGGCGCGTGACTACGGAGTAACCTTCGCCATAACCCGAGCGCCAGATTTCCCGGCCGTCCTTGGGATCGTAGCCTGCCACAAATCCACTTCCTGCACTGATGATTTGCATCGCGCCGTCCACCTCGATCGCGAGTGGAGTGGAAAAGGAAAATGTTTTTGCCGCCGTGGTATTGCGCGGGGTTTTCCAAAGCACCGCGCCGGTCTTGCTGTCGAGCGCGGCTACGAATGGATCCTTCGTGCCGTCACAACTGAAAATCAGCTTGTCGGCGACAAGGATGGGTGAACCGCCGTTGCCATGCGTGGGCGGGTATTTCAATTCGGTTTGACGCCAGATAACTTTGCCCGTGAGATCCAGAGCCGCTGTTCCCATGTGCC
>JBDSIW010000186.1:0-8904 GCA_039917795.1 Verrucomicrobiota bacterium
TTGTGTGTCCGACGAACTTTCGAAGATTTAATAGACATCACGCTGATATCGTTTCTCAGTTTTCAGGCGGCTGACATATTCGGCAGATTGTTCCACCGTCCGGTTGCCGCCGGTTTGGATGACTTCGTGTAATGCGGCATCGACATCCTTGGCCATGCGCAACGCGTCGCCGCAAACGTAGAAGTGCGCGCCGGCTTCTTGCCACGCAAACAATTCTCTGGCCTGTTCGCGCATTCGCTGTTGCACATAAATTTTTTCGGCCTGATCGCGCGAAAACGCGGTGTCGAGTTTGGTAAGGCCGTCGCGGTACATCGCTTCCAATTCGTCGCGATACATGAAATCGGTGGCGCTGCGTTGGTCGCCGCAGAACAACCAGTTTCTTCCTTTTGCTCCGATGGCCCTGCGTTCCTGCAAAAATGCGCGGAACGGGGCAATCCCGGTTCCCGGCCCAATCATGATGATGGGGGTTTCTGAATTTGAAGGCGGACGAAATGTTTTGTTTGCATGCACAAAGATTGGCACAAGCGAACTTCCTTGAACGCGTTCCGCAAGAAAAGTTGAGCACACGCCTTTGCGCATTCGGCCCAATGATTCGTAACGCACCACGCCAATCGTCAGGTGCACCTGGCCCGGATGCGCTTTCGGACTGGAGGAAATGGAATAAAGTCTTGGAGTCAGTTTCTTGAAAAAACCGACGACCTGGCCGGGCGAAAATTTCACTGTCGGATGCGCCCGGAGCAAATCCACTGTATCAAGTCCGCGTAAAAACTTGGTCAACTCGCCATTGGCCGTTGGCGACGCCAGACTCTTCAACGTCTCGTTCCCAGCTTGTTCGCTCACGGCTTGCAGCAAAGCAGTCGAAATTTTTGTAATTTCGAAATGGCGCAGGAAAGCGTGGCGCAAAGGAATCTCTTCGCCGTCGCAACCCACAACCGCTTCCTCGCCGGAGAAATTGAGCGCGTCCAACAACTTATTCACCAAGGAAGGACAATTTTGTGGATAAACCCCGAGAGCATCGCCGAATTCGTAAATCAAATCTGAACCTTGGAGGGAAATTTCAAAATGGCGCGTGTCTTTTCTGAGCCGTCGCGGGTTAGTTTTCGGTTCGTGAGGAGCGATGCGGAAACCGGAAGGTTGCGCGAAAAGATGGTGGGTAGCACAGGCGACACGCCTGTCCCGTCCGGCCACCGGCCGGACGGAATAGGAGCGACGACGGAACTGGAAACAGACCCTCGGAAAAATTCCTGCGTTTTTTCCGTTCCGGGCGGCGGGTCGCCGCTCGGCACAGGCCAGTGGCCTGTGCTACCCACTTCGGCGGAGGTAATCGCGCTCAATACTTCGCTCTGCCATTTCGCAAACGATTCTTCGAAATCGACATCGCAATTCGCGCGGGAATGGACGCAAGTCGCACCAAAAGCCAAAAGTTTTTTATCCAAGTCCTTACCGAACGCGCAGAACTTCGGATAATTCGTATCGCCCAATGCGCAAACAGAGAATTTCATTTGCAACAATTTCGGCGTGTCATATCCGCAGAGCCGTTCCCAAAAAGGTCTGGTGTTGTCGGGCGGTTCTCCGTCGCCATAAGTGCTGGCGATAATCAAGACGCGACTTTCCGAAGCGAATTGTTCAATCGGATATTTACTCATGTCATGAACCGTTGGAGCGAAGCCGCGTTTGCCCGCTTCCTTCGCGATGCGCTTGGCGAGATTTTCGGCATTGCCGGTTTGCGAGGCGAACAGAATGGAAAGCGTCAACAAGGGCGCGGCGGATACTGGAACTGAATTGGTTTGAGGCGCTGGTTCGCGTGAAAAAAGTCCGGCAAGAAATCCGTTCAAGTAAGCGCGTTGCTCCGGTGTGAACGGCGCATTTTCCGGCAAACACGGGACGAGATTCGGTTGTTGGATTGGAGAGTTCATGCTCAGAAAGAAAACATTTCCTGAAGTTGCTTTACTTCGTGCCGCCGGGTGAAGGCGGCGAACGATTCCCCTGAATTGCGACGTTGTTGAAAAATTTGCAAAACGCTCTCCAGCAATTTTGGAACTTCGCTAAACGAAATGCCTTCGAAAACTTCCTTTCCGATCGCTGCATCCGCGCCAAATCCACCACCGAAAACGATGTTGTAACCTTCAACAGTTTCGCCACTCACGACGACTTTCACACCCTGCAACCCAACGTCGCCGATATAATGTTGCGCGCAGGAATTTGGGCAGCCGGTCAAATGAATATTGATCGGCTGATCCAGTTGCACGCGCCCGTTGAGATGCTCCACAAGCGCCAACGCGTGGCCTTTCGTATCAGCAGCGGACCGTTTGCAACCTTTGTTGCCGGTGCAGGCGACCAATCCGCCCGCAATGTTGGTGGATTCGTAATGACAACCCATGCGCATGAGTTGGCGCTTCACGGTTTCGACAAATGCATCAGATACATCGGGAATCAAAAGATTTTGCCACGGCGTCAAACGCAGGTTGCCCGAGCCATAATTTTCCGCGATCTCCGCAAGCCGACGCATTTGTTTCGTGGTCAACACGCCAACCGGAATCACGACGCCGATGTAATTTTTGTTTTTTTTGAATTTGTCGATAAACTCCGATGTGACCGTGGCGAAGCGCCGCCCGCCGTTTCGTGCATTGTTCTGAGGGAAATTTCGCCAGAGGAAACGCGAGTTTTTTTTGTGTCTCAGCGAGGAATTTTGGGATGCCCCATTTATCGATGAGATATTTTAGACGTGCTTTCTTGCGGTCGGTGCGATCGCCGTTTTCAACGAAGACCCGAATCATCGCGACGGCCACTGCCAACGCTTCCGCAGGTTTGACGAGAATTCCAGAATCCGCCGCGAGTTGCTTGTGTCCCTTGATGCCCGCGAGTTCGACGCGAAAATAAATACCCGACGCGATCGCAACCTGCGCGGCGTCTTTCAACGATTCGCCATTCAGCGCGTTCGTCTCCGCCGGAATGGAAACGGCCATGAACCCGATGTCGTTTGTGTCAGCCACGGTATCCACAGAGCCGCCGCCCTCAAAGGCAACGTTAAATTTCCGAGGCAACCCGTAGAGATCGCGCTGATTCAAAATGTAATGATGCAAGGCGTGCGCAAATGGACGCGTATCGAGCAGTTCCTGCGGATCAAATCCCGCTGTCGGCGACGCCGTAATATTTCGAACGTTGTCCACGCCGCTGCCGCGCGCCGTCAGTCCGAGCGATTGCAATCGGGTGAGCACATTGACCAGATTGGCCGGCGCGATTTCACGGATCTGAAGATTCGAGCGCGTGGTGATGCCGGATTTTCCATTGCCAAAATCATCGACGATGGCGGCAAGTCCTTTGAGTTGGAGCGCGGTCAATTCGCCAGCGGGAATCCGGCAGCGCAACATGAAACTATCTTGCGCAGGCGAAACATAAAACAAACCGAAGTTGCGGAAACGATACGTGTTTTCTTCATCCGTAAACTTTCCCGCATCAGCGTGCGCGAGAATGCGATCCCAGCCATCGAGCGGATGTTCTTCGTGCTTCCATCGTTCCTGTTTTGTCACGTCCGCAAGCGGAGTTCCAAAAATGGTTTCCTCTTTTTGCGCTGCGAGATTTGCGCCACCGTGTGCGGGTTCAGACGTGAATTGTCCATTTGCTGTCGCGCCCACGTAAGGCAAGCCGCGTCGCGCAATGCCTTCCAGAAATCCAGCCAGATATTCCTTTTGCGCGGAGGAAAATTCCCCGTCCGCAACTGATTGCGTTTTTGTTGTTTCAGTTTCGACGTTGTTCATGAGGCAAGATTGGGAATCGGTACGAGTCGAACTGCGCAATGCTTGTAGCTGGGCTGTCGCGAATGCGGATCGAACTCGGAACGCGTGAGTTGATTGGTGATGACGTAGTGCATGGGAATGAAGACCTGTCCGGCACGAACCGTGGAAGTAATGAATGCGGTGCATTCCACTCGGGCGCGTCGGGAAAAAATCGCAACCTTGGAATTCGGCGTAATGCTCAAACTTGCTGCATCGGCGGGATTTAATTCGACGTACGCGTGAGCTGGATAAAGCACGCGAAGCACCGCCGATTTTCCAGTGCGGTTGTTCGTGTGCCATTGCGCGGAAGTCCCTCGTCCGGTCAGAAGCACGAATGGAAACTCGCCGTCAACCGATTCGGTAACAGGTCGAGGCTGATCGAAAATGAATTTTGCTTTGCCGTCGGCGTGATAAAAAACTCCGCCTTCAAATAGACGGCGTTCCTTCTCGAAATCTAACTTTGGCCTTTGGCCTTCGGACTCAGCGCGGGCCACTGAATTCCGCCTGCCTCATCGACCATTCGGTAATCTTCAATCCCGCTGAAATCACACGGCTGGCCGCGCGAAAGCTTCTTTAAGATTTGAAAAACTGCTTCCGGCGAAGTCCATTCGTTGAACATTTCTCCACAACCCCAATAATGAGCGACTAGTTTGAAAATGTGGAAATCAGACAACGCCTGCCCTGGCGTTTTGGAGATTTTTTTGACGAGTCCGATGCGTCGTTCTGAGTTGATGAACGTCCCCTCTTTTTCGCCCCAGCCGCCGCTGGCAAAACCAGATGCGCGTGCTGCGCGGTCTCGGTCGTGTGATACATGTCCTGCACGACGAGAAAATCGAGTTTCTTGATGATCTGCTTAAACTCCAATTGATCGATCCACGAATGCGACGAGTTAGTTCCCACAATCCAGAGACCTTTAATTTTGTCGTTCGCAATGCCTTCGATGATTTGGTCGTAGGCCAAACTGTTTTGAGCAGGAATTAAATTTGGTTTGATGCGAAGAATTTCGGCAACATCTTCGCGATGCTCTGATTCTCGAAAATCGCGTCCACCGAGAAGTCCGCTGGTGTTGCTGAAAAGGCGCGAACCCATCGCGTTGCATTGGCCGGTGATGGAATTTGCGCCGGTTCCGGGTCGCCCAATGTTTCCGGTCATGAGCGCGAGATTGATAATCGCCTGAGCGGTGCGCGTGGCTTCGTGGCCTTGATTAACGCCCATCGTCCACCAGAACGAAACACGTTTGCCGCGATGAATGGTTTCGGCAAAATAATTTAATTGTTCGACGGAAAACCCGCTCGCGTTAGCAACGACGTTAGCCGTAAAATTTTTTACGTGCTTCTTGAACTCTGCAAAATCATTGGTGTGTTGTTCGATGTAATTCGTATCAATCCAATTTTTCTCTATGAGAATATTGGCGAGGCCGTAGAGGAGAATTAATCGGACTTTGGTTGAATCGCGAAATGTTGGGTGGCGGCCATCGCGGTTTCGGTTTTGCGCGGATCGACGACGATGATTTCGGGTATGTTTTTGTTCCGCAAAACGCGCTGCCACATGATCGGGTGCGTGATGCAAAGATTTGATCCGATGAAAATCAACACGTCTGATTCTTCGAAATCTTTGTAGGTATAGGGCAGCGCATCGAAACCGAACGATTGTTTATAGACGACGGCGGACGTGGCCATGCATTGGCGGGTGTTGCTGTCGCAATGAAGCATTCCCATGCCGAACTTCGTGAGTGCGCCGAGAAAAGCCATTTCTTCAGTGACGATTTGGCCACTGCTCAAGAGCGCGACGGACGCGGGGCCGCGCTTGTCCTGAATTGCTTTGAAACGCAGCGTGAAAATTTGCATCGCTTCGTCCCAATCGATTGCTTTGAGCTTTCCGTTTGCATTGCGAAGATAGGGTGTGGTTGCGCGGTCGTCGGCTTGCAGTGGCGAAAGCGCTTCCCAACCTTTCGGACACGCCATGCCGAGATTCACCGGATAATCGGTCGTCGGCGTGAGATTGATGGCTTGGCCCTTGCGCAAATGAATATTCAAGCCGCAGCCGGTGGAGCAAAATCCGCAAACGACATTTGTGGTGTCGTCCGGTTTCAAGCGCAGAGGAACTTTGCCAAGGCCGAATTCCCCGTGTCGCTGAACGAGATCCTGCGTCAGCGCTCCTTGCCAGCGGCGCAACAAAGAATTGCGGTAACGTTCCTTCGTGTTGGTCACGGCGAAATGCCTCCAGGCATTTTCGGCGCGACGACGGCGGTGAAGAACAAAACGCGCTCCAATAATTCTCCCACAATGCACAAAACAAAAGCTGCTACCGCCAAAACGGAGACGAAATGTGGATTGAGCAACTGCGAAAAACTCAAAAGCGGGACGGGTAAAATAATTCCTCCCAACGCGCCGCAAATAAACCGCGTAAGAGTGGAGTGTTGCAGAACAGTTCGATGCAGGAGAGCAGATTGTTTTAACCCGAACTCTGAAATTGAAATGGGTAGCACAGGCGACCCGCCTGTGCCGTCCGGCCACTGGCCGGACGGAACGGGAAGGAGGTCACCATTGGAAACAGATGCGCGATACAATTCGTGAGATCTTCCTATTCCGAGCGGCGGGTCGCCGCTCGGCACAGGCCGGTGGCCCGTGCTACCCATCGGAGTGGCCGTCGTAACGTTTCGGAAAATGAATTTTGCCTCCCAGCCTAATTTGATTGCAGACATTAAAATGAGAGCGGCGATGAAGAAATTTGGAACACCGCTTTTCAGAAGAATTGAGAGCGCAACGCTCGCTGCGAGTCCGAGTAAAATTGTGCTTCCAAAAAATTTCGCGGCGCTTGTCTGGAATTTCCAGCAAGCGCGGAGCGTATCGGCATTAACCATCGCGGAACAAAAAACTCCCAATAGGCCGGTGATGGCGACTGCGGCTTGAAGCAAGTTTTTTGGTGAGTGAATTGGATGCCAAAACGAAACGGCATGATAGATGGCGAGGTTGATGAAAAGGCCGAAGAAAATAATTTCGCGACTGAGCCAGGATTTGCGCCAGCCTAAAAAAGACCGCCACGCTTGCAGCGGTCGTCCCAAATGTAAAACGCTGGCGATGAGTCCGAGTAGCCCAAACAGCAGCGCGACTGAAAAATTTATTCTTTGAAACTCACGTGTGGTGGGTGGAATAAATAAATCGGTGAGCCAATTGACACAAAATAGTCCGACGGAAAGTTGGGTTAGCACCAACATGAAAACGAGCGGCGGATGATACGGAGCGGGTTTGAGCTGGGCGAAATCAGCGGGCTGCGTGTTGGCTGGAAATTCGCGCGAGCTACGATAGTGCGTCGTTGGAATGGTGTAATCGCTTAGAGACTGTCTGAAAATGGGTGGAACGGGCTACCAGCCCGTTTTCGGCGGCAACCTGCTGCCGAAAAAACTCGGCGGGCTGGTAGCCCGCCGGAACAGGCCAGTGGCCCGTTCCACCCAAAACTGATTTTCAGACAGTCTCTCAGCGGCGCTCCGGGAACTAATTGTGAAGCAGTTGTTGTTTCGTTCGCGATTTGTTCTTTCCCAACCAACGTGATGCGGATGGCTTCGTTCGGACACGCTTGAACGCAAGCCGGCGCTTCATTTGTCAGAAGGCGGCTGCTGCACATGTCGCATTTGCGAACGATGCCTTTTTTCTGGTGATATTGCGGGACTTCGTACGGGCATTTCATCACGCAGTACGAACACCCGATGCATTGGTCATCGAGGTGATGAACGATTCCGGTGACGGAATCTTTTTCGTAGGCGAGAACGGGGCAGCCATTGAGGCAGGCCGGATCGACGCAATGATGGCACGCAGTTGTTACGTTGATTTGAAGTGGTTGAACAGTTGTGCCGCCGTGGAGAGAGCCAACCGAACGCCAGGTTTCATTTTCATCGAGGCCGTTCAGATTGTGACATGCGGCCACGCAAGCTTTGCAACCAGAACATTTGTCCAGATCGACTTCGAAGGCGTATTGCTGTCCTTTCTTCGGCAACGAAAGTGGGATGAGGTCGCGATAATATTTTGCCTGCGCCGGAATTTCTTGTTGTTCGTGCTTGCGAACGAAACGCGTGACGGCCGACAGCTCGCGTTGATCGGCGAGCAATTTGTCGATAAGGGTTAGCTCATCATTTGGTGTGTCGGTATCAATCACAGCCGGTCAAAAATTCATGGTGAATTGCGCGTAAAAGAAATCCGCATCGCCCGCTCCGCCGGAGCCTTTCAGACTGGATTTGACATAATCGCCCACAAAGAAATGCCCGTAGCCCGCTTCAAGCTGCGCAAAGCGCGTCACGGCGAAGCCAGCAATCAGATCAATCTCCGAGCCAACGTAATTGTTATAACTGGAGTTAGCGGCGTAAGTGGTGGTGCTGGTTCCGCCGCCGCCTCGAGGCGCACCGCCGACGTTGTAAAAATTATCGTGCGTATTCGCCAACCAAAACGCGTGGCCTTCAAGTGCGAGGCTGAGTCGCGCATGCGGCTTGATTTGATAAATCGCGCGAATGTCATGGATGTTTTGCAACGAAACAAAATCCATGTAACCGTAGAATTTGTGGTTCGTTGGAAATAAATTCTCGAAGGTTTCGTGTTTGTCGTCGGTCGGATCGCTGTCGCCGGAAGCATGGGAATATTCCAAACCAATTCGCGGGGTGCCAAAGGCGTCGGCGAAAGTGTATCCGGCCTGGAGAACAACGGCGTAAGCTTGTTACCCCTGACTGTCAATCGGCACACCGGCGCGCGTGTCATTGTAGTGACCAAACTGCCCCATTGCTTCCAGCGTGTAATCCAATTGCCAAATTCTTTCGGCAACGATTTCAAACGTAGCCCGACCGTGTAGATGTCGCGCGCACTCGGTTGCGGAAGTTGCGGACGCGGTTCGGAGCTCAACGCTTTGTCACTGGTGTTTCGCGCGAGGAAATAAAATTCAAAAGTGTTCTTCGGAATTTTTGAACTATTTGCATAGAAACCGGAGAAATAATCGTAGTCGTTGTTGACGTTGAACAACTGGTCTTCAGGAATTACGACTCGGCTGGAAAAAAAGTCCGCGCCAAACCATTCGTTTTGCCAGCGCACTTTCGCGGCATCGAATACGCGACCAATGTTGTTCCAGCCAAATGCGCCGACCAATC
>JBDSIW010000187.1:0-5990 GCA_039917795.1 Verrucomicrobiota bacterium
TCTTTGTCGTCAGCGGCGGATTGAATTCTAATAAGGCGGCTACCATATCCTTGTCGCCGTACCCAATAGCCATGTGCAACGGAGTCGTTCCAGAATTAGCGCCTTTGTAGGTCAAGGTTTGCGTCGCGCCATGTTCAAGGAGGACTCGGGCTAATTGGCTTTTTCGCATTTCCACCGCATGAAGCAGCGGGGTGGCTCCGTAACCATCCATCGGATTCACTTCCGCCCCATGCGCAAGAAGGATGGTTGCAATCCCGGCGCAGCGCTGGTCATTGGTCATTCCATACATCGCCATGTCGCCCAACGGAGTTAGTTCGAAGAAACCTTTGTCATTCACATCCGCTCCGTGTGTGATGAGAAACTCGACTGCATTCGTCTGTCCTCGCATTGCCGCGATGCAGAGTGGCGTTCGATTGGGACCGTTACGCGCAGAAATCAAAGTGGGATCTTTCGCGAGATATTCCTTCAACCGATCCACATCACCCGCCGCTGCCGCCGAATGAATCCCCACAAATGCAGCCTGAGCGGAGAGGGAAATCAATGTAATCGCAGTGAGGGTGATGAATTTGGTTTTCATGAGTGATTTTAGGTCTAGACGGTTAAAAATGGGGCGCGTTACACAAAACATAGCTCCGAAGAAACATCTGACAATAGCCCGGCGTTTGAACGCCGGGTTTCACGTGACACGATTTCGAGTCCCGAAGGGACGGCTGAAATCAATCCCACAAAAAATAAGAAGTTTTAATTAGTTTCATGATGTTCCGAAAACGACGGAACTCATTCTAAAATATTCTTTGATGATGTTTCGCCCCTTTTTCCACGTCACGTTCTCAACCGTCCCTTCGGGACTTATCGCGTTGCAAATCAAACCCCGTCGTTGAAACGCCGGGCTATTATCGGGAATCCCTTCGGGATTGGGAAAATGAAGCGCGATTTTCTTTATGTGATTCTAAATCCATTGGGTCTGAATGGTTCGCCGATTTGGGGTTCAAATTCTAACGTTTGAAATCTTACCGTCGTTCCGAAGGAACATCTGACAATAACCCGGCGTTTGAACGCCGGGTTTCACGCGACAAAATGTCGAGTCCCGAAGGGACGGCTGAAAATCAATTCGGCACCAATGTTCCGTTGTTTTTCATCACGTGATTTTTTCGGCAACGACGGGATCAATTCCGAAATTTTCTCCGATGACGTTTCGCCGCATTTAACAGGATTGTTTCGGACGTCCCTTCGGGACTTATTTTGTTTTGATGCGCAACCCGGCATTGAAATGCCGGGCTATTGTCGGAAATCCCTTCGGGATGGGGATTCTTGATTCCGGGTTTCTCGCGATTTCCTTCCGAACTGAAAATCAATCCCACAAATAACGTTCGTCGTATTCCATCTTGTGTTTTTTCAACAACGCCGCGAACTCCTCCTGAAATGTCATTTTTCGATGATGTTCCGGTTGTTTCTTGATGTAGGCGATGATGGTGTCGAGTTGCGAAACGCTGACGCTGAATGCGCCATATTTTTCCTGCCACGCAAACAATCTTTGGTCGGGAAAATTTTCGTGAATTCATTTCGAGGAGTCGCCTTTGATGAGTTGCATGGCTTTGGCGATAGGCATGGTGGCAGGCAGCGAGAGAAGAATATGCACATGGTCTGCCACGCCGCCGATTTCCAGGGCGCACATTTTATTTTGTCGCGCGATGCCGCCGAGAAATGGCCAAAGTCGTTCTCTCAATGGCGCGGTAATGAGTGGACGGCGTTCTTTCGTGCTGAAGACGCAATGGTGATACGAACTCACGTAGGACACAGCCGCATTTCAGTCGTCCCTTCGGGACTTGTCACGTTGCAAATCGCAACCCGGCGTTGAAACGCCGGGCAATTTTCGAAAATCACTTCGGGATAACCAAGCGCGCGAGTGCGTCAAGCCATCCACTCGGGAAAACTATTTTTCAGCATTAGCCAACGATAGAAATTTTCCGAAAACAGCGCGCGTCGCCGCGTTTTTCTGCAGCCGTTCGCGAATTTCATTTCTCGCGCCGGAGTTCGCTTCTTTATAAATCACGCTCAGCATTTGCGCAGCAATGGCGTCGTCCACTTCGCTCAGGGCAGACCATTTCGCGTCAGGATTATTGGGGGCGCGGGCGAGAATGGCTTTAGCCGTCTCGCGTGGACTGCGGTAAACCCCGTCGTTGTCGGCGTCGAGGAAGACCGGATTACTGGCGGCGAGGATTTGTTTCTCGTCCATCGGCCAGAATGGTTCCGTGACTTTGTCTCCCAATGCCACGCAAACGAGGTGAGCGTCGTGTTTTGGCGCGGGAATATTAAATTCCAATTGTTCATTGAACGGGGCGTTGTCTCCAGGATTGAGCGGCAGCTCGGCGAAGACGCTTCCATTCAGAAAGAGCAATGCGCGTCGCGGACTGGTCCAGGATGGAGCGGCCACCCGAAATTTCACGCGCACTTGTGAGCGGTTGACCGGCACAAGGTCGCCCGCGTGAAATTGGTTTTCCACAAGAACATCGGCAAATATCCCGAGACTAATGCTGCTATGGCCGGCAATAAAACTTTTGCACGCTTCGTCGAGGTTGATTTTCGCCGGGTTGTCCGTTGCGCTGCGGAGATAAGTACGGCCTTGCCCGACGACTTCTCCCACGGCATGGGAATCCGAACTGCCGACTGCCTTGATATTTTCTCCGTGATTCAGCAACGCAAACCAGTCGGCGAACCGGTCCAGCGCAACCGTTTGTTCGGCGGAAGAATTGGCCAGCTCGATTCCATCGAAAGGCAACCGGGCGTAAGTGTTTTGTTCGCCCGTCAACGTGTTCAAGCCAAGGCCACCCAGCACATCCGAAGGCTTCCAACGCGGATGATTCAGGATCACGACTTTTGCGCCGCGCAGGCGAATTTCCTCGACCAATTTCACCCAATCGGTTTCGTGATAATTCGGGACCGGTTCATCGAGCCCCATGGGAAATCCATTGATGTGTCCAAACTGTGTGGTGACTTCGTTTCCCACGACCGGAGTAAAATAAGGATTGAGTCCGAGTTTCTTTTGATACGGCCGGTAGTCGGTGTGATGATTGTGATCGGTCGCGACGGCAAGTTCCACGCCTTCGCCGGCGAGCGTCGCCATCCGTTCCTCGACCGTCGCATCGCCGTGGCCGCTGAATGTCAGCGTGTGGATATGCGTGTCCGCCGCGACGAATCCGGTCGTGTCCACCTCACGACGGATTTGCAGAGTCACTTTTGGGGTGTGGCCACTTTTGACCGACACCGCTTTTTTGTCGCGGCCCCACTCCATTCCGCGGCTGGCGAAAAATGTGTAATCACCTTTGCGCAGTGAGATTTCGGTTTCCTTGCCGTTGAAATAAATCAGTCCTGCGCGCACCGCGGTCCCGTTCGTTGGAACAAGGAAAATTTCTGCCGCAGCGCCGCGGTCATCCACCACTGTGATCCGGGCGGGCAAAGATTTTCCGTTGGCCGCATCTTTGACGACGATCTTGACCGTTTCCAACTGCATGAGTTCGGCGAAGGAAATGTCATGCAACGCGATCTTGCCGATCACGCAATCATCTTTGGAGCGGGGAATCACGCTGACCGTATTCTCGCCCGGGCGAAGCGTTTTCGCCGGAATGCGCAGGTAAACCAGTTTCCGGTTTTGCGACGGCGGAAGAGTGCCGAGCTTTTGCCCGTTGAGCTCGACGGCAGCCGGGTTGTTAATCTCCCAATAAGTCAGTTCCAAAGTTGTTTCGGCTTTGGTTTGGTCGGCGTTGAATTTCAGATCAAGGCGATCGCCAGACGGCTGCAAAGGCGCGCCCGGAACAAGGTCCACTTCGTTATCGCCGAGATGAAATAATTTACTGTTGAGGATGCGCCCCTCGGAACGCGGTTGGGCCTGGAGATTCAAATGGGTCGAAAAGGCGAAGGCGAAAATTAGCGGGCAAAGCAGGAGCGAGGGCGCTGGAAGGGATTTGGTCATCAGGGAAAGACGCCTTGGTTCGTAAAAGATTTCAATTAAAATAGCGAAAGTCCGCAAATTTCACTTCCGTGTTGTTTTTGGAGACGCGAACCGTTACGCAAAGTGCATGAAAATTTTTCCTTTCTCGATTCTGCGCTCGATCCTCTTCGGCGCCTTGTGCCTCGCCGGTTCTGTCCGCGCCGAAAACACCGCCACGATTCCCGCGCCGCGCGACGCCAATTGGGTCAAGCGCCACGAAGGTTTGGTTGCAGAAGTCAAAGCCAGGAAGGACAAGGTGGATCTTCTGTTCATCGGCGACTCAATCACCGACGGCTGGGATGCGAAGGGGAAAGCGGTCTATGACAAATTTTATGTGCCGCGAAATGTGTTGAATCTCGGCATTGGCGGCGACCGCACCCAGCACGTCTTGTGGCGGCTCCAACACGGTGAAGTGGACGGGCTCAACCCGAAAGTGGTCGTCCTGCTCATTGGCATCAACAACACCTCGAAGGAAAAAGATGGCAGTGATCGCAACACCGCTCCGGAGGTGATCGAGGGCGTTACTTCCGTGGTGAAAGAGATTCAAACGCGCCTGCCGCAATCCAAACTCCTGTTGCTCGCCGTCTTTCCTTACAAACAGAAAGGCGACCCGATGCGCGACAAGGTTGCCGAAATCAATCAGGGGATTTCAAAGCTCGCCGAGAAGGGAAAGGTCACGTTCCTCGATATCAACCAGAAATTTCTCGAGCCGGACGGAACACTTTCCACGGAGATCATGCCCGATTTGCTCCATCCAAACGAAAAGGGTTATCAGATTTGGGCTGACGCGATGGAACCCACCCTCGTCCAGTTGATGAAATGATGGCCTCGCCCCTTTTACAACCGCCGGAAACTCATCACGTTTCCGCCGCGGTCGGCTGGCTGGAGTTGGGGAATCCGGCGGAAGCCCATTTGGATTTGGACCGGGTCAGTTCGAAATGGAGGCTTCACCCGGAAGTATTGGAAGTGCGCTGGCAAATTTTCGCGAAGACTCAGGAATGGGCGAAGTGCATCGAGGTGGCCAGGGAATTCGCCAAAGTTGCCCCGGAAGAACCGCGCGGCTGGATCAATCTGTCGTTTGCTCTGCACGAGTTGAAGCGGACGCAGGAAGCGCACGAGAATCTAACCGGTGTGCTGGAACGTTTCCCGGACGAATGGCTGATGCGCTACAACCTGGCGTGTTACGCGTGCCAATTGGGTCACTTGGAAGAAGCCAACCGCTGGCTGGCTGGCGCGGGCCTCAAGGGCGACGCCAAACAGATCAAGCGAATGGCCAAGAAAGATCCGGACCTGGAACCGCTGTTCAAGGCCAGCAAAGAATGAAGCCTCGTTAAGAAACGGTCTGGCTGCGACGCGCCCGGGCTTCGGCAAACCAGCCGGGTGAACTATGAAGAATCAATCGGTCGGTCAAAAGCCTGCTGGAAAAAAATGGCGGGCAATTTTCCTCGCACTGCTTTCCCTCGCGCTGCTGGCCGGTTTGGTCGCCACGATGTTGAGGGCGAGCGATCACCGGGTTGAATTGAGGTCGGCGCTAATGGCACGCGATCATGCGCGGTTGGAGAAACTCTTGCGTGATCATCCCGGCTTGGTGGACGTTGAATTGCCGAATCGCAGCGCGAAGGATACGTGGAGCCCGCTCCATTTGGCGGCGTGTTTGGGTGACCCGGAAACCATCCAGATTCTCACCGCGCACAAAGCTAGGGTGAACGCGCGGGATTCGAACGGGCTGACGCCTTTGCATTACACCGTCGCGCAGCATCGCTATGAGAATGCCGAAATGCTGATCAACAAAAGCGCCGACCTGAACGCGAAAGGCCGCGACGGCCACACGCCACTCGACCTCGCAAAAAACCTTCGCGACCAGAGGTTGATCGAGATGTTTCGGATTCGAGGTGCGAAGGAGTGAGCCGCGCTAAACCGGGACGCCGGTCGGATGGTCTTTGCTTAACCCGGCAACTTCGATTCCCCTCTGCGAGCAAAAGGCGGCCAACTTTCACTGGCG